>NZ_JAGGQX010000070.1:0-45246 GCF_018613095.1 Bacillus sp. ISL-75 | reverse complement strand
AAGAAAGTTGATTCGCTCATTTTGTTACGTTGGCTTAGTTTCTTAATTGAAACTAAAATTTTTGTTTGTTTGCACGATTTTGTTTGTTTAGTTTTCAAAGAACAAATTCACCTTTTCTCAAAGTGACAAAATCTATTATAATATAATTCTCTTCAAAAAGTCAACATTTATTTATCATTAAACTCATGATGTTTGACCCATTCTCAAAGGAACTTTCCAATAATAACACGGATGTTTCTACAGTTCAATGAAAGATTTTTCCATATCTATTATTTTAAAAAGGCAGTCGATCCATGAACCACTGCCTTCTTGAAATCTACACCAAACGTTTTCAAGTGCCACCTCACTCAGTCACCAGGTTTTTCCATTCCTCATATTTGGCCGGGCTAAGCTTTGACACATGTTCCAAAAAATCTTGCAAAAATCCAAGCTTTTTTAATCCAGTTAACAATTTGGTAGGGACAGCCCTGTCTGTATTAAATGCCCTCTTGAGGTCGATTACTTTTATTTCCCCTAGTTCATTGAAAAAAATGTGGCGAACCTCAATATCAAGTCTTGTAAAACCCAAAGTTTTCATTTCATCCAGCATCGATAAAATTTTCCCCACGATTGCCTCTGAGAGTTTTTTCTCTTTTTTTAAAAAATGCTTAAGATTATATCCTTTTATAAACTCCATCACTATATAGTTAGAACCATATTCATATAATTTAGGAATAATAGGAGAGGATTGTCCAATTTGCAGTGCATTTAATTCCTTTTTTTGTGTGTCGTCATTAACAAAAACTTTGACGCACTTCTCAGGTGTCAATTGAAAGACGGATCCATCAGCACCCTTCCCAATCATTGTGTAACCGCTCAGGTCTTGAATGGTTACAGTCCCTTTATTCTTGGCTACTATTTTTTCAAAATCTTTCATTTCTAATCTCCTTCTATTTCGAAATTTCAAACCCCTTTGTTGTATTTAGATCTTGGGGATTGCTCTAATATAATCCGAGTTCTTTTCCCCATACTTCTATTTTCTCTAGATATCTTTTTAAAAGTGTGCTCTTTCCTCCATCCAACACCTTTTGTAAATGACTAGAAAGCTTTTTTTCTAGAGTTCTCTGTAAATATGCCTTTTTTAGAAGTTTCAATGGATCATCACTGAAGGTTATTCCATATTTCTGCATTTCTTCGCAATACAGCTGCACACATTGACTTCGAATCTCTTCTTCCCTTTGTTGCCAATCTGAGCGAAAATCAATTAATAATTCGACTAGGACGACCAAATCATACCAGCATGGATACTGCTTCGCAGACTCCCAATCAATCAAAGAGACTTTCCAATTCTCCTCCTCATCATTGGCATTTTCACAGCAAATATTGTGGACATGGAGGTCACCGTGGATGAGACATTGTCCAGATTCCGTAATTTCAGGAAAAAACACAGGCCCTTTTTTTAATATTATTTTGATCATTTTATACCTTGGTGCCACCAATTCTCTTAAGTTAGGATCTTTCAATGCCAGATCCAGATTCTCTTTTGCTTTTTTGATACCCTTAGTCCTCTCCTTTACCTTCTCTTCAGAATCAAAATGGGGAAGAGAGGCGTCAAAAAGATCCGCATGCTGCAAAAATCGATGATCAAAGGTAATGGCATGAAATTTTGCCACGGTTGGGATAATTCGTTCCAAATGTTTTGGAGCTAATTTTATTTGTCCTCGTATCGGCTTCATACATTCGGTGAACATCCATGTTTCATTACCATTTACATTCGGTTCAAGCCAATATAATCGCGGCATAAACTCATGATAAATGTTATAGGCTTTTTGATACATACTGATTTCTAATCTATGATTTTCTTTCAGTGGTTGCTTGTATATTTTAAGGACTATGGGAATGAACTCCCGGCCATCAGTTAGAACCAACTTCCAAATACTTGTCTTTTCCCGTGTATTTTTGAGGCATTCTATTCTTTCTTCCACTAACTTTACTTTTTTACCAAGGACATTTTTTAGCTTCTCTTCCCAATCAAATTGCTTCCAACAGCTTATAATTTCTTCTATATTATTCAAACCTAAAGTTCCCTCCTTCCTCTGCCATCACTTATTTTCTCCCCCATAAGTTTCGCAAATGGGAAACAAAACTTCGAACAAACGGAAGAGGGTCATTCCAAGCAAAAAGAGCCTCCACCTTTTTTCCAGATAAACTTTTCACCCATTCAACGAACTTCATTTCTCCATTTTTTTGTTTTTGGCGAAAGGAAAGAAAATCACGGACAAAGTAAACCCATTTGACCCCTTCTTTCTGCACTGTCACTGGTGCTGGATTTTGCCCGGTAAGGGATAAATAATACAAGTAGGCCAAATTTACCCCACAAGCCATTGATAACGCTTGAGTTAAACCTATTCTTGAATTGATTTCGATAAATTTCAGTTTCCCATCTCTTGGGTCCCGTTTAAATTCAGCAATCGCCAAGCCTTTGAACTGAATATCTTTTAGAAAGGTAGTAGCGAGTTGAATGACTTCTTCGTCCCTCATACTTAGGGCAAGTGCAGTAGATCCAAAATGAGGGGGAAATTGATGTAATTTTTGGTTCATCCACAAGCCAATTAAATTCATCTGATCGTCAAAAAATGTCTTGACGGAATAAATACAATTCTCCTCACCAGGGATGACCTCCTGGATCATTAGTTCACCGAATGGCCGATAAAAAAGGTACTCTTCTCTCAATTGGGAAGCCTGTTCTACTACAATGGCTTTCTTATAAAGACGATGATCGATATTTGAGCGGAAATGAGAAGAATGAACTGGTTTTAAAATACAAGGAAAGGTAATTTGATGGATGATTTGCTCAAACTGCTCTTCGTTATTTATTGCGAAGGTTTTGGGGCATGGCACATTTGATTTCAGGGCCAATTCATACGTTAATCTTTTATCTAATACGGCTTCAACTAGTGTGTGTTTAGGTAATAGAAAGCGATAATAGTGTGAAAGAACAAATCTGTTTTTTGAAATAAACTGTACAAAGTCATCAGACCCCGCATACAGGACAGCCTTTTGGCCAAACTTTTGGGCCAATCTGGTAAGAAATAGAATTAATGCAGCTCCCTCACTAACCGGATTTGGGCAAATTCCACAGGTGGCAAACCGTGTTTTACCGATTTCATATTTCCCTCTCGTATCAAACGCATATACCTTAATCCCTTTTTTCGCTAAACTCCTCACAATACCTATTCCAGTTGCACTTAGATCAAGGACAACGGCAGGAACATCATGTTGCATACTTTTTTCCTCCTTTCATAATAATGACCGATAGATGCCTTCAATCTTTTGAACCATGGTACTAACGGTTAAATGTTGTTGCGCAAATTCCTTCGCATTGCCCGCCAATTCTTTTCTAATTGATTTTTTTCGTAAAAGGAGCAATAATTTTTCTGCAAGTTGTTGTGGGTTAGCTGGTTCAACTATAAATCCTGAATAGTTATCTTTAATGATTTCCGGAATGCCGCCACAATTGGTCGTTAGAATTGCTTGATTGGTAAACATTGCCTCGATTATTGAGATGGGCAGCGTATCACTCGTAGTTGGATGAACAAAAATGTCTGATTCGCTTAATAATTTAGGTACGTCTTCTCTGCTTCCTAAAAAGGATACGTTTTTTAATTTCAACTCACTTACCTGCTTTTTGAGCTTCTTTCTCATCTCACCATCGCCTACAATCCGTACTTCTACATTTTTCAACTTGTCTTGAATTAGAGCAAGCGCTTTGAATAAATATTTATGTCCTTTTCGAGGACGAAGACGTGAGATACAGGTAATTACAGTTTTGCTTTGGCTATTCTTAACTTTCTTCTGAATATTCCATTCCTCAAAATCAATCCCAGTATATACAGTGGTCATTTTATCTTCTTCCGCGCCTAAATTTATTAGGATCGGGCGAAAGACATCACAAAGGATGATTAATTGGTTGGCATTTTTAATTGCTTGTTTATCAATGGCTGAAAAATAGATTTCCTCAACCGAACCTTTTTCCATCAGGTTAAACTTTAATCTGTTTTGGGTCATAAATCCATGCGGTGTGAATAGAAGAGGTTTTTGATAGGATTGGTTAAGTAATCCTATTACATTAGCAGTATATCGATCTTGTGCGTGAATAATATCGTATTGCGACAGATCAATTTCCTCTAACATCATATAGTAACTGTATAGTTTGCTGATATTGTGTAGTATTTTTGGATTACTGATGCCATACCGATTGATAAAAAATTGTGAGAATTTCTCGGAATATCTCTCTCGTAATGCCTGCATTTCATCGGCCGGAAAATGGTTTGGTGCAATAACATGGACACTATGTCCTAAATTTTCCAAGCCAGTTTTAAGTGCTGCGATATAGTTCTGCAGACCACCGATAAATGGATATTCCCAAAACGTTGTGATTAATATCTTCATTTTTTTGTTTTGAATTTCTGCTGATTCGAATTGCTCCCATTCGAATTGCTCCCATTCGAATACATTTTCTTCTTCATAAGGCTCATTGACTCCATAATATTGATCCATTGCATTTATTAAGTAAGGAAAAAGGGTCGGCAGAAATGGTAGTTCATTTTGTTGTTCATTCATCTTTCACTTCCACACCCTCCTAATGATTTCAAAAGCTTCCGCGTATTCGACCCCAACGGTCATTCCTCTGACCCGTGCTAAGTATTTCACTCCGTCATAGGAACGTGGATGTGGAAATGGTCTCATTTCTACATCATAATGGTGAAGAGATTGAATCTTATCTTCGATGGTATCGGTTATATCTACAAAATAATTGGGTTTAAACTCTTTATCATTCGTATGCTGGCTCCATTCACTCGAAGAAACCGTTTCAAAACAAAGAATCTCAATTGGTTTTTTTCCAGGTAACGGTCGAGTAGCTGTTAACACTGCTTGAAACAAAATTTGGTGGTCCCGGTTGGTGTCACCATAATGGTGGGTGAAAATCATTGCAGGAGTATATTTGTCCAAAAGAGCTTCGATCGATTTGTTGATTTCAACAAGTGGTTTCGTTTCCATTAAAAGATTGGGAAATTCCAAAAATAGCACTTCCTCCACTCCTAAGTGTCTATTGGCATGCAGCATTAATGGCTTAATCCGATTTTCTTCCTCCTTACGTCCTTTAGCAGCAATCACAGTAATTACCTTATAGCCATGATTAATTAACTTCTTAATGGTTCCGCCACTTCCAAGAATTTCATCATCTGGATGAGCGGCAATCACTAGCACATACTCACTCATTAAAGCACCTCATCTCCATTTAAAAATACTATTCTTGTAATTATATGAAGACAAAATAAAGTGGATATGGACAATGTGAATAAAATGAAAAAATGGGCTGATTTTAAGTGATATTTATTTGTTTCGACTGCAAACCTGCCACTATCGCTTTTCCAAAAAGCAAAAAAACATATGCATTACGCATATGCTTTCTAAAACTGGATTTTTTTTCAAGGATTATCGTTTCTACTAAATTAGTTGATTAAAACCTCGTCAACCTTTTCATAATCGCTGTTTTTCGTTCCCTATCTTTAATTCTTGTTAAATCAAGAGCATATTCATGACCTTTATTTTTGGCTTTTAAGATTTCTCTTACCGCATTTTTCACACTTTCTTCATTATCTGTAACCATAATTACCTTCCGCAGCATACCTTCCCCCACTCCTTATCTTCCCGTAACGAATTAGACGCTTATTTTTTAGAAAATGTTTCGTTTGGTGACCATTTTTGCAAAGAAGCAAGGTAAAAAATCACATTGAATAAAATTTTTATCTTAGTTTGAAGATTTTGTGTAATTTCCTCGCTTTACCCCCACAAAGTCTAAATTTATTTTAAAATAATCATAGAATATAAAAAACGAGGGGTATAGTTTTGAAATCACTGCAGCTACTACAAGATACTTTTTTAATTGATGCCTACCACGAAGCCATCCGTCTAGAACTTTGCACTGACTTTATTCATTTATTACTAACAGAGATCAGTCATAGAAATTTAATTCATGAAACTATTATCTAAGCCTCTAGACCATCCGAATTCGGTGGTTTTTTTTATGCCAATTTTGGTAACCTTCAATTCTTGAACGGCACCTTTTCTTGTTGAAGTGTTAATCTAGTATTGCTAACTTCCTATATAAATACTTTCTTCTTTCCTCAATATACTTCGTTATTACCGATAATTCCTGGTCAAATATATCTATATCGCGTTTTTTATATGGGTCCTGTTTGACAAACGGACGAATTGATTGTGTCATTTTTTCAACCTTCGGAATCATATTTTCTACTGTAAATTGCTGTTTCATCATTTCTTCAAGTAGCGTTCGATATTGTTTTCGAAAGGTATCTACATTTAATATACGGGCGGTTAATGTATTAAACCCATCAATCGGTACATAATCGGGCTCCATAATCTTTCCATTAACATCCCTGCCCCATGTCGCATCATAATCCCAAGGAATGATTTCAAAAAGGCGCGTTTCACCATTCCTGTAAAGCGCATAGTTATGAACGAAACCATCATAATTTGAAGTAAAAATAATTCCAGCCATCCAGCGGAGATATTTATCAATATCCACAAATTTTTGAATTTCCTTCTCGAATTCATTATTCGCAATCGTATTGATATTAAATATTAGTTCCTTTAAGAAATAGTCATCTTCATGCTTCCCTACCTTTCTTTCATACCCTAACTCCAGTGATTTTTTTGTCTCCTTATCTAAATCGCTCATCAACGAAAAGTTTGCATCACCATCGACCGCATAAAAAATGCTTCCGTTTGGAAGGTTTCTTCTTTTCAAAAAATTCTCATCTACTGATTCGATTTCCAAATAGACCCCTTCTACTTTTCCATTTTGGATTAAAAAGATATGGCGCGATAGTGGTGATAAAACCCCAAGTTCCGCAAAGAAATCAAACGACAGCTTATTTCGGATCAATGAAGGATCCTTATATTCTGCGTTTAAATGAATATGGCTTGAACCTCTGAATTTTTTGGGTTTATAAAAGGAAACCTGATATGATTTTTTCGGAAAATCGCGGATATGTGATCCTCGATAGGCCACATCTATCTCGAGTCTTTTCCCTTCAATCGTTAACTGAGCAGGAATCGGTTCATCAATCCAAATGTCTCTTCTGAGTTCCCGAAGGTCATTCGGCCTAATAAAAAGCTTGTATTCCGGTATTTTTGCAGCCTCGTCCATTTTTTAATTCCTCCTTCCTTTATTGGTATGAAGGAAAATGGATGCTGGTCACGTTTGAATAGCATTTTTTCTTATTTTAGGCTTTTGGCTCATTCCATTGTTTCTGACGATACGTATTTTGATAAGAGAAGAGTGAGTTTATTGGACAAATAGTTTCGTACTCCCTTTTCAAGCTTAAAGGAGGTGCAAAAATAATATGAGTGATTTTTCAGCTGAAGATATTCAAAGAGCTGCAGATGAAGTGAGACGTGGTGGTTTCGGAGACTTTATGTTCCGTGACCCAGGTCAAAATCGTGGCACCACACGCAGAAGAACATCCGGGCGTCGGATGACATCACGCCGAAACACCTCTAGACGTACATCTGGAAACCGCAATACTTCGAGAAGAAATACTTCAAGAAGAAATACTTCAAGAAGAAATACTTCAAGAAGAAATACTTCGAGAAGAAATACTTCGAGAAGAAATACTTCAAGGAGAAATACTTCAAGGAGAAATACTTCAAGGAGAAGAACTTCAAGATGCTGTAAATGGTCAGGGTGGCGGTACAACTCACGTAGCAATACTCGAATAAATAGATGTTGGAAAGACGGAAATATGTGGAATTTACGAGTCCGCAGACGCTAATAGGTTTAAAAACAAGAGGGGATGGAAACTTAGTTTCCTTCCCCATCTTTTGTTATGGTCATATCTACTTTTTTTCAGGAATGGCACAGCTGCCATCTGCACAGCTAACATCGTCTTCGGTGGAAAGATCCTGCAGCACTGGTGCAGGAGACTCTTCCTCCCAAACTTTTTGTAGTGCCCCCATGAAAGTTTCCGTCGGTTGTGCACCAGAAATGGCATATTTTTGATTAATGACAAAGTATGGAACACCGCGAACACCATACTGCTGAGCAAGGGATTCATCTTGACGAACATCAGTTGCATAGGCTTCCTTATCATTAAGGACTTGCAATACTTCCTGGCGATTTAATCCTGCCGCTTCAGCTAGGTCTGCCAATGTTTCAATATCTCCAATATGCTTCGACTCTGTAAAGTAGGCATGCAGCAGCATTTCTGAGACGGCGGCTTCCTTCCCTTGTGTTTTTGCAAATTTAGCCAAGCGATGAGCATCAAACGTATTTGTTGGCTTCATCTCATCAAAATTAAATTTCAACCCAACAGTGGCTGCCTGCTGCCCCACCCCTTGATTTGCTTCCTTCGCTTTTTCAACACTCATTCCATATTTTTTTGCTAATACTTCATGGATGTTCTGGCCAATATTTTTTGGAGAATTTGGGTCAAGTTCAAAGCTTTTGAATTCAACTTCTACCTGATCCCTATGTGGAAATTGATCTAACGCCACTTCTAATCGGCGTTTCCCAATATAACAAAACGGACATACATAATCTGACCAAACTTCAATTTTCATATAGACACCTCGTTTTCTTCGGTTAAATTTTATAGTAACACAAGGTCAGATAAATCTATTCATAGTTGCTCATGATGAGTATCCCCATAGCTGAAGCTAGGAGTTTCGAAAGAATAGGCTTTAAAGCCGCATTGTCTTTACGAGGGCTACCACAAGTCCCGCTACTACATCAGACCGAAGCCTTCAGCTTTGCATTTCTTTTCTTTATGATGATTATTTTTCGTGGGGATTGGAGGAACTGTTTTCTCTCCAGTCCTTCGAAAACATCCTTGGTATGTTTACGGACAATATTAAAAGCTCCATTCACATCGGCATGGATCAAAATCTTAGAACCTTTGATTTTGTAAAAAGCTCGACTGCTTCTATACCCGCTAAAATAAGTTTGGTGCTCTTCCCCGTAAGTTGGAATCGGGTCATGATTCAAGAAACTAGATTTAGAGGTATAGCTTTCTTCTCGGACAATGACTTGAATTCCGTGTCGTTCTGCTTTGTATCGAATCATTCCTATGAAAGTGGCATATGGGATTTGTATGAAGGTTTGTTTTGTAGTCTTTAGCATATCAACCTCCATCTTCCAACCCTCATTTTTACCTATGACGATCGTATCAATGGTTCTTTCTTGAGCAATCTCGGCCACTTTTGCACTGGCCTTATGTAAAAATCCATGACTCGATTGTTTCTTTTTCGGTCTAATGAAATTAATCTTGTGCTGTTAAACTTCCCTTCCTTTGGTCCTTTTCCATTTCGAAGGATACTCATGTATTTGGCTCTTAATTTGTTATAGTATTGATTGATCGATTTTAACCATTTGCCCTTGATAAGCAGAGGCTTTAGCCCCGTGTTATCGATGATAGTTGCCAGGTTATCTACTCCTAAATCAATACCCATTACTCGTTTCGGCTCAAATACCCACTCATTTAATTGTTTTTCGGATCGTTTGATCTCCTTTTCCTGTTCACTTTTAAAAACAACTTCCATTACATACCGCCCATAGGACGGGACAATCCGCACTTGTTGTAGTTTACCATCTATATGTGCGATTTTTCCCAGTTTTAATGTAAGAGGAGTTCCTGGTAATGATAGCATATTTCCGTTTTTAATTTTGGTAATTTGATTGGTTAAATAACAGGTCGTGCGTCCATTTTTCGGTTTGTATTTTGGAATCTTTGGCTTTCCGGAAAAGTTAGTAGGATTAATTTTATATTTCTTGGAGGCTTCGAAGAAACTTTTCCAATCATCATATACCTTTTTTATTGTTTGTTGATTGGACTGTGAGGGCATAGAAAGGTAATCGGTTTGTTTCATCACTTTAAACAGTGCTTCTACAAAGGTATAGGGAAGGAATGCTTTCTCTGGATGAGGCATTTCAAATAGCTTTGGTTTTGGCTCGAAAACATGACCATTATTATCGACTTTTTGAGACTTAGATTTGGCTCTCTCAAAACTTTTTAGACGAATTTTATTCATTTGAGGTAAATGGACTTGAATATCTGTTAGAACTTGAAGTTGATTTTCATTTCTAGTTTCTTTGTTTATAGCTGTGTAAACCTGTCTAATATAGTAGTTGGTGGTATTGTACAAGTTTTTCGCTTTAAAACAGAGTGAGTCGCAGTAGTCGTACAATTCATGTTCCGGCTGTATTTGTATTTTATAGGATCGATACATTTCATTCACCTCCCCTTAATAGAACGAATGTTCTATTTATACTTTGATTATACCAAAGAACTTCATATAATGTATAGTAAAATTAATGCATTATCCTAAAAAATCGAACAAAAAAACAGCTTATATCCCCATATCTAAAGCTAGGGGTTTTACGCAGCTTTTTGATAAATTGGTTGAATTTACTTGCAAAGAAAGTAAAATTAACCCAGTGTAGAGTAAAAGGATTTTTCTCGTAAAATGGAGAATATTGATTAAACTATTCTAAAAATAGCACGAGGTGATGATTGTTGAAAGAATGGATGAAGGAAATTGAAATTAATGCTCTCATCGATCAGGTTTGGGGATTGTTAATTGGCCCACTAGCGGATATGCAAAAAATTATGCTGCAAGTCGTAGATCATCAACCTGTAAAAGTGACTAATGAAGGTATCGGCACTATCTACCGTCAAAAATATAGGAAAGGTAAACGAATCGAGGAGTATGATGTTGAGACCTTAGAATATGTGAATATTCATGATAAACGGAGATTAAAAGTGGGCTTTACGCTGGCCAAGATGTTTGAAATCACCGCTTTGTATGAATTAACGGCAATCGATGAGCAGAAAACTCTTTTTAAATACACCTGCACAAACCGACCTTTAAAGGCATTTCTCAAGTTATTTTTACTATTTGCCAGTGATAAAATAGTTGTTCAATTTTGCGAGCGAGTCAAAAAAGTAGCTGAAGAAGAATTTAAAAATACCAAAGTTCTTGTTAAATAGCCTAGTTAATATCTAGCTAGCTAAAGAAAATTCCACAAGCTTGAAGTTAGAGGGAAGGTTTCTTTTTTGATTCAATTCAGTTTTATATAATGCCGTATAGTCTTGTCTTAACGCACTTTTTATCAAGTTATATATCATTTAATTTTATCTAATTAAATATAAAATCATCTAATCTGTGACCAAGTTGTGACCAAAGTGTGACCATTTTTTATAGTCATTGTTAAAGTGGAACAAATTTAAAGATACAATGTTTTTATTTTTCATTGAGCATTCTTTCGTGCTTAAGAATGATGCATAGAATAATTAGTAATAAAAAAATTCCATTAGGCATCCTTAAACCTAGTGGACTTTTTTTTGTAATAAATTCAGATTAACGACATTTCTTGTATTTTGACAATGAACCTTATAATGCTAAACCTAGATACCAGACCCATGCGTCTAATTTGTTTTTTCTAATCCACGTTTACATGAAAGTTAATTTTAACCAATAAATATAATTATAACTAAATCATTAAACATTAATCTTTTTATACCAAATCAGATTAAAGTATTAGTTACAAGACATTGAGTGGGGAGCAATGTAGAAAAACCTCCATTTCTAGAGGTTTCTCATTCATTAAATATTATAAATAAAATCCTCAGGTATGACCCGTCTTAAGAAATGCTGCGTTCTTTCTTCTTTTGGTCTTGAGAAAATTTCCTTTGGAGAATTCTCTTCTACGATCACACCGCCATCCATAAATATGACTCGGTTGGCTACATCCTTTGCAAAAGACATTTCATGCGTCACCACTAACATGGTTGTTCCTTCTTTTGCAATATTTTTCATGACGGTTAAGACTTCACCGACTAATTCTGGATCCAGTGCAGACGTTGGTTCATCAAATAAAATAATATCTGGATTTAACGCAATCGCTCTTGCAATGCCAACCCGCTGTTGCTGCCCGCCAGACAGTTCACTAGGGTAGGAATTCAATTTATCTGCCAATCCGACCTCGCCAAGGCCTGTTGCCCCTGCTCATTGGCTTCCGCTTTCGGAACCTTTCTTCCAATGATAAGACCTTCTGTCACATTCTCTAATACTGTTTTATTCGTAAACAGATTATAATTCTGAAACACAAAAGCAATCTTTTGCCTAATTTGATGTATTTGTTTTTTGGTTGCTGATATAAGGTTTACATGAATATCACCAAAAATGGCTTGCCCCTGATCGGCTCGTTCAAGGAAGTTAATGCACCGAAGCAATGTGGTCTTACCAGAGCCACTCGGGCCAAGAATGACAACCACATCACCCCTATCAATCTGTAAATCTACTCCTTTTAAAATCTCATTCTTACCAAAGGACTTGTGGATATTTCTAATCTCTAACATGACTTTGCCTCCAATCATAATTTTAGGCAGCGGCTGCTTTATACTTCCTTAACCGTTTTTCATACAGCTTAAAAAAGGTTTCCACTAAGCTGCATAAAATGAGATAGACAAGAAAGATATCGATGTACGCTTCAATAAAATTGTAGCCAACATTGGCTGCCACTTGAGTTTTTAACGTAATCTCTCTCAATGACAAAGCATAACCCAAAGAGGTAGCTTTAATAAGATTGACCGTTGCTGTACAAATATTGGGCAATGCCACCACTAATATTTGTGGGATGAGTATTCTTCTAAACGCTTGCACATTGTTCAACCCAACGGAATAAGCTGCTTCCAGCTGCCCCTTACTGACCGTGCTAATAGCAGAACGAAATACTTCAATTAAAATAGCTGTTGTATTCAACGAGAAAACAATAAATGCGTACCAAATCGGATTGATATCGTAGATACTCGTTTTAACATGATACTTCTCGAATATGGGAGCCAATAGTAAAGGAACACTTGTAAAAATAATAAAAATTTGAACAATGACAGGAGTCCCTCTCACAAACGAAACATACACTCGTGCCAACTGGCTTATCACTGGAATTCGATTAATCCGCGATAAGGCGAGCAAAAATCCTGTAGGCAGAGCAATGAGTAAGGAGACAATCGTAATGAGTAAGGCTATAGGCACTCCAGATAATGCAACAAAAAAGGTTTTTACTAAAAATGAAACATCCAATCCGACCGACATGCTGTCACCCCCTATGTCGTTTTTATAACCAGTTTACCTTTACTAAAAATCTTTTCTAGCTTTGAAAAGAACTGTTCAATCAAAATGGATAAAACCCAGTATACAAGAGATAAGGCAAGATAAATTTCTAACGAATGAGAATTATAGTTATTTGAAATAATAAGGCTTGCTTTCCCCATAATATCAACCAAACCAATGGTATACGCTAATGATCCTTCCTTCATTAATTCAAGGAGGCTGGTGCCGAAATTGGGCAATGCGACAACAAATGCTTGCGGCAACACAATTCCCCGAAATGCCTGGGCAGGACTAAGCCCAACACTAACCGCTGCCTCATATTGTCCCCGGTCGATCGCTTCATAGGCCGTTCTCATCACCTCAGACATGAAGGCCCCAAATTGCAGCGAAAAGGTAATCACAACATAAATCGAAGTGTGAAGATGATTCAGTTCTGTACCAAAGTTACTGGCTATTGCCGGAAGCCCGTAATACACTAAAAATAAAAGAACAATAGAGGGGGTACACCTTAAAATGGTGGTATACCCATTGGCGATTTTTCTGGCAGCTGTACTCGTTCCGAGTTTCATTACGGCTAAGATAAATCCTAGAATCGTACCGAACAAAACCGATAGACCTGCTACCATAAAAGTTACGTGTAAAAACGAAAGAAGTTGTGGCAATGCTCCCCAAATGTAGGTACTATCAAAATACGTTTGCATATTCCACCTCTTTTTAGATGGTTACCTTTTTACAGTATCCAATAGTTTAAATAAATCAGTATTATAGAACTTAACCATCAGTTTGTTTGTCTTCTTTTCCTCTTTTATTTTCTTGATGGCTTGATCATAGGCATCTGCAAATTCTTGTTCTTTTTTGTTGAATAATGGCCACGTTTTGACAACTGCAAACTCATTATAAACAAGGTCATTTGCTAAATTATGGTAAGGTCCATCCTTTGCAAGAACTTGCTTTTCATACGTTGCTCCCAAATAAATGCCTCCATCTACACGTCCTTCATTTACCCATTGAACGACATCCACTGAGAATGCATCTCCGGCTACCAGTTTAACTTTATTGTCTGGATTGGCTTGGTTATATTCATCCACAATGGTATATTGAGCATTACTTGCCACAATAGGTGCTAACGAAAGCTTAGCTTTAGCAAAGTCTGATAAGTCTTTTATATTTTCGTTTTTCTTTTTTAACAAAATACCAACGCCGCTGAGTCCGAGGAATTCTTTCGGAAAAATATAACTCTTTGTTCTTTCCTCTGTGAACCAGGCATTTTTTACCCCTACTTGATATTTGCCTTGCTGCACCCCTACCAATAAGTCTTCACTGGATGTTGGCACATATTCGAATTCATATTCTGGCAATGCCTTATCCACTAATTTCATGACTTCAATTTCATATCCCGTTGGGTTGCCCTTTTCATCTAGGTATCCGATTGGTTTACCGCCTTGATCAAACGCTACTTTTACTTTTCTGACTTCTTCCTTAGCAGCTCCCGCATCCGATTTTGCCCCAGTTGTTGCCGTTGAGCCGCAGCCTGCGATGAGGGTTACTAAAGCGATTCCTGTAGCGGCGATTTTAAAAAACTTATTCATTTTCATTGTCTTTTCCTCCCTTAGATTCATATTGATGAATAGCTGTTTGAGCTAATTTTAAAATGGTTAGATCATCCATTGGCGGATTATGCAGGCCTGCTCGGACATCTCGGTAATAACGCTGCAGTGGATTGGTCAGTTGTAAGCTTTTTGCTCCGACCAATCGCATCGCTTTATCGACCACTGTAATCGCGGAGTTGGTCACAATATGTTTGGCTACAAGTGCTTCATTTGTGATATCCCGTTGACGATACTCATCAATGTAAGCCTCTGCCGTACCATATAAGGCAAATCTTGCTTTGTATAATTCCAAGTCCATCTCGCCTAATAACGCCTGCACGTTCGTCAGCTGAGCGATTGGACCCTTAATACTATTTGGCGAATGGATATTGGCAAATTCGAGTGCATAGTCCCTGGCCGCCTGCGCGATCCCTAAATAGGTGGCAGGAATCAGCAGACCCCAGCCATTCAGTTTAAACCCCGTATGATAACTAGGAATTTCGACTAAGTCCGACTCATCCACTACCACGTTTTCTAATACTAGATCATGGCTGCCGGTACCACGCATCGCGATCACATTCCAATTTTCCTCGATGGTTAGTCCTTCCGCTTCTTTTGGAATCAGCAAAAATCCTACCGTTCCTTTTTCTTCGATCCAAGCAGAAGTTAAAAAATAATCCAGTTCCGGTGAGCAGGTTGTATAGCTCTTCCGCCCATTAATCACCCATTTGCCAGCTACACGCTTAGCACTTGTTTCGGGCCGGCCCCCGCGAATGGGACTGCCTGTAGCCATTTCGCTTACTGCTCGGTTAATAATGGCCCCATCGTTCACTTCTTCAGCAAAAAGGGCTAACTTTTCTGGTTCCCAATACCGATTTTCAAATAATTCTCCAACGGTCATTAATGTCCATCCAATCGATAACGCGGTGCTGCCATCATAGCTTCCCAGCTTTTCTTGTAATAGAATGGTATCGTATAGAGAAAATCCTGACCCGCCAAATTCCTTTGGTAAGGTCAATTTGGTGTAACCGATTTTTCTTAACACCTGGATATTCTCTCTAGGGAAGCTGCCCTCCATGTCGATTTGCGAGGCTTGTGCTTTAAAGTCCGCTTCTAATGGGTACAGCCGTTCAAGCCACTTGCGCTGCTTGCTATTTTTTACAAATAAGTCCTGCATGTTCTTTGCTCCCTTCTAACACTAAATAAAAAAGACTGCTCCCATTTAGAATGGAAGCAGCCTTCAGTTGACTGATAAGCTAAACTCATAAGTTTTTATATACATTTTTGGAATATTATGTATCTATTACATTATAATAAGCATATTAATCCAATGTGTCAACTAGGAATTTAAAATTGTATTTTCATTAACTAATTTACCTTCTGCTTTTAACTGATCGAAAGTTTTGGAGAGTCCTAGTTTGTGTTCACCAGCGGTAAATTTACCGGCTAACTCATAAAAGTTCTCCATTACGAGCGAGGCATATTGGTTAATAGGAATCTTTTCTACGAAGAATAGTCCAAATCAACTATTGTTTCAAAGTCAATTCAAAAAAATGAACAAGTTTAATATCTCTATAAGGAGCTCCACCTTCCGTTATCTCACAAAAGATGACAATTGTAGAATTGGAAATATGCCCCTCTCTATTGAGAAGGGTTTTTTATTTCACAAAGACATCACAAGGTATTTGTCATTTTTTGTCTAACTGTTAGTGTAGTTACCTAATAAAGGAGTTGTGTTAAGTTGAAAGTAGGAGATAAAAAGACATTTGTTTATATACCATGGTTAGGATTTATTGAAGCTGCTGATACAATGGAAGAAACGATTAAAAGGATTAATCAAGAGGAAGCAAAAATAGAATGGGAAGACAAAAAAATTCTACGTACATTACAAAAAGCAAAGCCCGGTAAAAATATAAAAATTGGAGATTCATGGCTAATAAGTGAAGCCCCTCTCCATTAAGAGAAGGGTTTTTATTGTGGAGCAAAACGGGAACTTAATGCTTTCCCTATAGAATTCCCATAGAAAAAAATTTATTCAAATTAAAGATACAAAAGTGAATTAATCTTAGCAATAGTGTGTTCACCTGCAATTCCATCAATTTTTGGAATCATATTAGTTAGTTGTTTTAGGTTTGGTCGATTCCCTATCCTCTGTGTGCTAGGTCTTGTGGGTGCATCTTGCTGAGGAGAACCGGAATTCTAAGAACGTCCCTTGCATGCATAGGTTTTAGTGGTAAATGTCCACGAGATTTTAAAATTCCTTGAAGACAAGCAAGAGTTCCAACAATAATTGGTGAAGCACTAGATGTTCCGCTAAAATTATCTTTATACCAATCTTCTTCATTAACTCCACCTTGTAAATCAGCGTCACCAGTGGTAGTTACTTCCCTTTCCCACCCTTGAACATCAACAATAGCTCCATAATTAGAAAACTCAAGTCTAGAACGATCAGGACCATAATCTCTGCCATATGTACCGGGAGGCGGTGCTCCCGCTCCTACTAAAATAGCTCCAGAATCCCTATGACTACGGTTGAATTTGTTTTGATATATCTCATCCTCTAAATTTTCTGCTCCATTCCCCGCAGCTTCTACCACCATAACTCCCTTAGTCTATGCCCCTCCTTTCTTTTGATCAATGCAGAAAAAGGAGAGAAAGGTTCTCCCCTTTATATTTTATTTGTTGTAATGCTATGTTTAGTTCTAAAACATTTACACGAGGCTCACCAAAAATCCCCAACTGGCGTCCTTTGGTATGTTCCTTTATAAGTTTTTCTATTCGATCTTCCGAAACATTCATGGCTTTGGCAATTCTAGGTACCTGTGCCTTAGCTGCTTCCGGAGTTAAATCCGGATCAAATCCGGAACCGGAAGTTGTCACTAGATCTGTTGAAATCGTGTCACCTAAATTTCCATTTTCCTTTTTTAAATGATTCACATTGTCTTTCACTGTTTGAATGTATTCTTTTGATGCAACGGCAGCATTCGTTGCATCAGATGCTTTTGGGTCATATTTTGCCGCGGATCCTCTTGGATGGAAGCATTGCGGACCCTTAAACTCTTGAGCCAAAAGCTCTGAACCTTTAGTCGATTGACTAGCCAAATTGTGTAAACAAAATGCAAAGATAACGATTTAAGACTCCCAATTTGATCAAGCTCGCTTTTGTGCCAAAAAACCTTGGTTGACTATCTTTTTATTATTTAAGAAACGTGATAATCCAAATGTTGTAATACTTGCAAACACAACACATAACGCACTGAACCATGTAATTGATGATATTGATATTTGCCCCACAATTACTCCACCTAAACCTGCACCAACTGCAAAACCTAATTGCATCATCGATTGGTTCAGACCTAGCAACACATCTGAGGATTCAGGTGATATCGTTGCTAAATTATATTGCTGAGTTGCACCTGATGACCATCCTGCAAATGACCAGACTGTCAATATAATAAATACTGCAATAATTGAATGTGATATGAATGAAAGCACGACTAAAGATGTTCCGTTTACAAGTAACCCTCTTTTTAATGTAAAAATTACGCCTCTTTTATCTGCACTTAAGCCACCTAGTTTAGAACCAAATAAGCTTGCAACTCCAAGAACAAGTAAAGTAATGCTTAAAAGATGATCACTCATACCTACAGTATTTACAAGGTATGGAGATAAATAAGTAAAAATAATCCCGTACCCTGTCATTAAAAAGAAGGTGATTAATAATGCTAAAGCAATTTTTGGTTTTTTGAACATAGCAATTTGTCTCGATAAAGGGATTGAAGCATCTCCATTCATTTTTGGTATTGTATTTAAAACAATAAAAATGACAAGTAAAACTAATAATGCGATACCGATAAATACAAATTTCCAGCCATACGTAGATGTAATAAAACGTCCAATAGGAACACCAATGATTAATGATGCGGTAAATCCCATTACAACTGTTGCAATTGAACTTGCCTTTTTATTAGCAGGTGTAATCTTTGCTGCGATACTTAAAACTGTAACGACCGCTACACCTGTACTTAAAGCCATAATAATGCGAGCAATCATAAATAATCCATACCCTGGAACAATTACTGATAGTAAATTTCCTATAATAAAAACAAATAACGTATAGATCAGTAATTTACGTCTTTCCATTTTAGCCGTTAATACCATTAATATAGGAGTACCGATTGCATAGGCTAATGAAAAGACTGTAATTAATTGACCAGCCGCTCCAATTGACACTCCTAGGGCATCTGCCATTTTATCCAAAATACCTGAGATGATATACTGTGAAGTACCAACTAAAAAACTTATCAATGCTAAAATATTAATCTTTGCTGTATTTGACATGTGAAATTTTCTCCTCAATATCACTATTAATTTCTATATTTCTATAAACACTGAAATAATATACAAAATGAAAGAAGCTATTTAAGCTTCATTCTATTCTAGTGCTTTAAATTAATGTATTAAGATGCTTCTTAACATCGTATTCTTCCAACTCTTTACCAATTTTTAAACGATGAATAAAATCAGGATTAGAAATTAATGGACGTCCGAAAGCAGCGACATCGATTATTCCTTCTTCAATCGCCTGATTCGCCATTTCTGGATTTAATGTACCTACCCCAATAATGACACCATCCCAGTATTTTCGGACTAATTGATGCATCGTTTTTCCATTTGCAAGCACTCGATCAAATTGCATAATCGATGGGTGAATCATTGTTGCACCCGCTTCCTTAAATGCCTCAACAAATGTACGAATAGCCATTTCTGGATCTTCCCACATGTAATTTGGTATATCTGCTTTATGAGCAGAGAATCGGATCATTGTTCGTTCTGTACCGATTGCGTCGATAACTGCTTTAATTACTTCCTTCATAAACGTTAATCTTTGAGCAAGGTCACCACCATATTCGTCTGTACGATGATTTGTTATATCTGAATTAAATTGGTCAATTAAGTATCCGTGGGCACCGTGAATTTCTACACCATCAAAACCTGCTGCTATTGAATTTTTCGCAGCTTGCGCATATTGATTGATTACTTCATTAATATCTTTTATTGTCATTTCTTCAGGAACATCATATGGCTTACGGAAACGAGAGACAAGGCCTTCAGCTGGAATAGCTGATGGTGCTTGAGGAGGCAGATTTCCAGCAAGCTCGTGATGAGATAAACGACCAACATGCCATATTTGAGCGATCATTGTTCCTCCCTCTTTATGCACAGCATCAGTTACTTTTTTCCATCCCTTAATTTGTTTGTCTGAATAAATTCCTGGAATTCCAGGATAGCCTTTTCCACGAGGACTAATGACGGTTCCTTCTGAAATGATTAAACCAACTCCATCGGCAGCACGTTTTCGGTAATATTCAACAATATCCTCCCCTACTACGCCCGTCTGATCATCTGCAAAGGATCTTGTTAACGGCGCCATTGCGATACGAGAGCGTAAATTCCAAGCTCCGATTTTTATCGGTTCAAAAAATTTACTTTCTAAACCATTTTTTAAATTTCCCCAAGAATTTGTTTCTTTGCTAATTTGGCCCATACATTTTCCCCCGTTCATTTCAATTATTCGGTATTTCTATAAATACTGAAATTAAAATTAAAATTATTCCGCTTTAACATTAAAGCAAAGCGGGTGCGTATTGTTCAAGGACCTCACGTTGTAAACTGTAATATCTGAAGGTTCCCTCTCTGCGAACTGCTAATAATCCGCAATCGAGTAATGGTTTTAAATGATGTGTCAATGTTGAATTGGCAGGGACTTTTAATTGATTTGCCATTTCCAGGCAGGCTAACTCTGATTGTTGAGCAAGTAATTTTACGATTTGTAAACGAGTCGATTCACCTAGTGCCTTATAGACTTTTACAGCAATATCATCACTCACCGCTAAAAACCTCCTTTCAGCAATGCTTATTTCAGTATTTCTAGAAATATTGTATTTCATCAGAGATGCTCTGTCAAGAGAGTGCTTTTCATTTTTTAATTCAAAGGCTGTTTTCTTAATTTAAGAATGTGATTGTGTACCACTACACGATGCTCGCTCCTAAATAAAATGATTTTATTAATATAACTTTTAGTCTTCCACACATTCTAATTATCTTTTTTAACAATAATTTCCAATCTTTTTATTTTCGAATACAATTTATGTCTTTAGAGTTTTTCACTTATATAAAAAAACGCACATTAGGTTAAATATATATAAGAACAAATAGTCACCAAAATTTAAAGCCCGTAACTTAGATTACCAAGTAATCATTTGATACAGGCTATTTTAAATAATGGAAGTTATCCTTCCTTGGCTAGCTTCCATTTTTATTTTACTAAACTTTTACAATTAGTACCATGTTAATATATTATTGAACCATTATATACATATATTTCATAGTAAGTCGGTGACCCGCAGAAATACTTTTTTATAAATGAATTAGAGATTACTTATACACACTGATCAATTTCATTGGGTTTCTCATCACAAGCAGTTTTGAAGCCTGTGGAATTTTCTTTTTTTTTCCTAAAGAGCCCTTAATTGATTTGGTTCAATGAAGTAAAGTATTTCTTTGCTTACGGATTCTTTGGTTAATTCCTCCCAAGCCTGTTTATAAAAAGATAATTGGCTGCTATAGAATGCTTGGAGCTTTTCGTAGTCTTCGACCTGTTTTGCTCGGTCTGTTTTATAATCAACGATGTTCCATGAGCCATTCTTTTTGTAGATAAGATCAATCGTTCCTTTGACGTAGAAGGGATGGATATCTTCAGGATTTTTAGTGATTAACGAATAAAGAGTTTGGCCCTTTTCAACTTTTAACGCAAAGGGAACTTCTGTCAGCACTTCTTCCGCTGTCACTAACTCATCCCAAAGGAGTGATTTTCGCAAGTTTTGCAGATAAGACTTTACTTCTTCCTCTCTTTCGATAGGAAGCTTAAATTTGTTTAAGGCAACCTTTATATAATTAGAAAGTTCATGGCCCTGAACAGCTTTTTCAAAGACATCATGAATCAGCGTTCCCCAATCCTTTCCACCACCCGATTCTCGTTCAATCATGATTAACTCTGAATAATCTTTGTCTTTTGTTGGCGACCAATGTTCAAAAGTTTTCATTTTACTTTGGTCAAGCCAGGCGTTTTTACTCACGGTTTTCGCCTTAAATTCGGATAAGGTAAGCTCCTTTGGCTCTAAGTTAATTTCAAACACTTCTATTTCAGGCACTTCCATTTCCTCGATGTTTTCCATTTCAAAAAGGATATTCCAAGGGTTTTTCTTATTACCAGTGTGAGAACTGATGATTAGTGCTTTTTCGGCACGAGTTGCCGCGACATAAATAATCCGCTGCTCTTCTTCGGTAAGGTACATTAGCTCTTCTGTCTTATGTGTCTCCCATTCAAGTGGAATCGCAATTTCTTTTTCCGCAAAGCCATTCTTCACTGTAAACGTAAAGTACCCTTTAGAAGTATAGTCCTCACGTTTAATATGCTGTGATAAAAAGGATTCAGGACTGACTGACTTGACTGGATGTGCCAAAAAGACAATTGGTGCCTCTAGTCCTTTTGCTTTATGAATATTCATAATCCGAACCGCATCTGCGTCTTCTTCAAGGTTTGCAACCACTGTTTTTTCAAAAATCAGCTCGGTCAGTGCTTCGATTACTTGTTTATATGTTGTATTACCAGTCGTCTCCTGTTTACGGAGGGCTTCTAGCATTTGGAGCAGACTCTTATACGTTCGTTTATTCCGGCCATTTTTCAAAAGTAATGGATAGAAACCGACCTCTTCGATGATTTTTTCAATTGCAGCTGTTGGCGACAGCGTCCGAATTAGCTTTTGACATCGCTGTAATTTATCCCATGTTATTTCAAATTTATCTTTTAGCACTATCGGAATTTCAGCCGGTATTTGGGCGTAAATGGAAAATCTTCCACCAGCTTGTTTCCATTGATATAGTTCTTGATCACTGATACCGAAGAAAACCCCCCGTAACACAGCAACGAAGCCAACTTCATCGGTTGGGTCCAAGAATGATTTTAACAGGATCCATAAATCTTGGAACTCTCTTGTTTCACCAAGGATAACTTCACCACTGATACTAACAGGAATCCCCATGTCCTCAATCGTTTTCGCATAGGAAGCAACGCCATCGGTATACCTGGTCAGTACCATGAAATCCTTGGCATTATGGCCCTGCTCGATGAGATTTTGAATGGTCAGTGCGATGTTCTCAGCATCGATTAATATGACTTCTTCCTTCTTTTTATAATCGGCAGGAACGGATAAACGCTTCACACCTGTAAAGCCCTCGCCTTTGTCCTCATGAAAGGCTATTAACGGGTGGTAGGCAGCTTGGTAATCGGATTCCACTTCAGGTAAATACTTTTCAAACACTTTATTTAATTTCTTAGTAACAGTGTCAAGTGTCCGAAAATTTGTCGTCAGCTGCAGCACTTCTCCTCCATGCTCCTCGATTAACTGTTTGACACGATTGTATGTATCAATATCGGCGCGTCGAAAACGGTAAATAGCTTGTTTGGGATCACCAACAACGAAGAGTGAGCCTGCTTTCGGTTTGCATTTTGTCCAGATTTTTTCATTAATGTCATCACTCGTTAAATAAAACATGATCTCCGCCTGAATCGGGTCCGTATCCTGAAACTCATCGACGAGTAAATAGCGATATTTCGCTTGGAAATAGGCGCGAACTTCTGGATTACCTTTAAGCAATTTTGATGTATGGATCATTAAATCTTGAAAGTTTAGTAGTGATCTCTCTTTCTTCATTTGCTCGTAGGTTCGGACAGCATCTTGTAAAAAATCGATAATAATGGGATGACAATATTCTTTCCAAGCTTGTATAAGCGGTTTGATGGATACTTCAAACACTGCTGTAATTTTCTCTTCATAAAATTTTGCATCTTCCTTGGCTGTCCAGCGATTATAGGTTGGCTTTAAGTTCTTATCAAATAATTCAAAAATACTAATGATGTCCTTTTCCTTCGAAGGATTGATGAATTTTTCCTTTTGGACAGCCGTTAAAATCGCTTTTTGTAAACTATCATACCCCTTCGGTGGTTCCTCCTCAGGAACGCATCGTTTTGCTTCTTTAATTAGGAGCATAAATGATTGGTATTCTGGCTGCAATACTGGTTTCGGGACACTTTCCGTCACCCATTCCACATCGGAATATTCCTTTAGCCTCTTTAACCAGGGAAACAGGTTGTCAACGGATATCCCTAATTCTCCAATGAGTTCAAAGTGATGCGGTTCTTCATTGATTAAATTTTGTAAATGAAGTTGCCACGCTTCTTCTAAAATATCTAAATCATCGGACTCTTCAAGCTCTTTAAAGGTTAAATCTAAATTTGCTTCAATCGGACGCTCTCGGAGCAGTTTGGCACAATAGGCATGGACCGTTCCTAAAAAGCAGCGCTCAATATTTTGCAATGCCTCACCTAAACGAAACTCGATATCAAGGTCCATTTCTTTTTTCCACGCTTCCTCTAATTTTGCTTGAAAACGGACCTTTAACTCATCAGCGGCCTTTCGTGTAAAAGTGATCGCAACAATTTCCTGAATTTCTGCTGTCCCTGTATAAATGAGGTTGACCATCCGATCGACTAAGCTCGTCGTTTTACCAGAACCAGCACCAGCTTCAACTAAAAAATTCCTCTTAAGTTGTGATTTAATTTTATCCCGGGCCGCTTGATCGAGAATTTCCTTAGTCATATGCTCTAACCCCCTTTAACTTTTGATTCGACTGCTTCATTTCAAGGCTTTCTTTATCATAAAAATGGCGGCGGCAAACAAGCTTATAATCACAGAATTTGCAATCATTCACATCATCAGTCATTTCAAAATGACCATGGTTCACAGTATCAATCAGTTTTTCCAAAATATCTATACCATTTGTTCTGAGTGTACGGTCCTGCTTCCTCGTAAACCTCTGTGCCAATCCTTTTGGGGTCGGAAAATAATAGGAGCTCTCCTCGACTGCACCCTCGCCAAGGTTTAAATGCTGTTCGATGGCCAAAGCATAAATCATGTGCTGAAGCTGTCGACCGCCTTTGAAGGCTGCATTTTTCGCATAACCGTACGTGCTCCCCGTTTTATAATCAATAATGTGATATTTACCGTCCTTGGATTGGTCCACACGGTCAATAATCCCTGAAATTTTTACTTCTCCTGATGGAAGAGTAATAATCGCCGGATCCTTTTCACCAATCCCAAAGGAATACTCAAAATAAAGCGGATCGTAATTTTCGCTGTGAAGCTCTTCTTCTTTTAGAAAAATCTCACAGCAAGCTAAGATGTCACTCCGTTCACGTTGATAGACTCTTTCATTTGGCGGCGGCAGCACTTCCTTTTGCTGTTCAATTAAGTTTTGAGCAATCGTTAAAATGAGTTCAAAATGGTTCTCGTAAGAAGGCTTGGCATGATCTTGTTGTAATTTTTTATAAAAGTTTTCAAAAATACTATGTAGCAGGCTTCCACGGGTAGCAGCATCCAGCCATGTGTTTGCGTCAAACGAAAAGTCATCGACAGGCCTAACTTTTAACACTTCTCTCAAAAAATAGGAATACGGACATTTTGCAAGGGTTTCAAGCTTGCCCGCACTCAGCGTTTTCTCCTGATTGAGACGTGGGTCATATTGCGCGTCATCAATTTGAACCAGTCCATCATATTCAGAGAAATTTCCGGTATTTCGTGCGGTTTCGGCGGCGATTCCCTGTTTAACATTATTAAAATGGGTTAGAATCCCTTCATTTAGCTGATGTGAACTATCATTTGTTAATTTTTCATTCCAGTAGTCTTTATCTTCAAAAATATCAGTAGCGATGATTGATGACGGCAGTAACTTTAACGATTTAAATTCGGCATCTTTATTGCCTGTGATTAAGCGGTAGCATTGCAAGACAACAAATGCCGGGTTAACGACACGGTTTTCGTTCATATCGAAATGGCAGTAACTGACCGTGACATGACTATTTGAATTTGCCAAAACTTGTAACAGCGTATACAAGTTCTCTTGACCCTTTTCACGAAGTAATCGCAGGCCGTTCCCTAATTGAATCCTCTCTGCATCAAGCAAGAGTGGATCTTCACTTACGTTACCAGGAAACTTCTTGTTATCAAGTCCAACGAAAAATACATTTGGTCGACTATTGTATATTCCACTCTTATAAGTTGAAACATGGAGGTGACCTGGTTTTGGCCGTGATTGATTTATACGGACAGAAAGCAGTAGGTCCTTTATCTTTTCAAAGACATCATAACTAGGTAACTTTTCATCCGCATAAGGGAGCAGTTTTTGGATTTCTTCCAATAAGGTTGATTTTGCGATCTCATCAAAAGCGGAATTTGTTTTACAATTATTTTTGAGTACATAGGCGATTCCGGTTAAACATTTTTTATAGTTCATGATTGACTTTAATGGTGGAAGCTTCTTAAAAATTTCTTCAAAACTCAACCAAATCCATAACATCTCTTTTGCAGGATTTTCATAACAGGGGTCATCTAAATGATCGACGCACTTCATACTTAATCGATCAAATTCCTTAGAAAGAAGTTTTAAATACCGTTCTTGAGACCAGCCAATTTGAAGATCCCTGAGCACTCTGGAAATTTTTGATTTTGAAACCACCACTTCATCAAGTCCAACAAATCCACTCTCAATGAAAGGAACTTTTTTACCCAGTTCAAGCAAGCCCTCATTGAACATGTCCAGAAAAGCTGGGACACTATAATTTGACTGAATCCACCCTACAAGCCCTGAAACTAACCGTCCAGGGCGGCTGAAAGAAACCGGAAGTCCTTCGCCAAAGGTTATAGGGAGGTCCATCTTTTGTGACAAGTGATAAAATTGGGTTATGTATGCATCAGCATTTGTATAATAAACAACATTCTCATCTAGAGGAGATTTTGCGACCTTAATCTTCTCTAGGATTTGTTTCACTTCCATTTCTTCTGTTTTAGCAGTAAAGACTACTAAGTTTGGCTCACCGCATGCTTCTTCCTGTTGATAGAGATAGCTAAGCGGAGTCGAGGGTCCGCAATGAATGGAACTAAGGTTTGACCGCTCAGGAGTATTGACCCCCAAAACGGGTGCAAGCGGCAGTTTATAGACTGTCTCAGGGATAATCTTTCTCAGGAAATGGTCTTCTAAATGCGATAGGGTTAGACCTGATTGTAAAATAAATAATACCTTTTCATTTATTTGAGCCGTTTCAAGTGCCTTATTTAACAATCCGGCCTTGTCGGTAAATTGCTCAGAAATTAACTTATTTTCATATTCAGCAAGGATCTCATAAAAATCCTCCGCTTTGTCTGGATTGATAAATGCATTCTTTTTCAACGTGTCCTTTGTATAGCCAGCTAAATGTAATGTTTGGATGGTTGTAAAAATGGCATGACTAAAGGCTGGCGTAATTTCCATTCCTGCAAAGTATCGGAGCTTATCCTGGTTCTTCAACTCTTTAAGGAGATTGTAAGTAAAATGAACTCCAACCGTATGATCTAAGCTATTTTGCGGTTGCTCTGAATTCAAGTCAACAAGAGTTTGGGCAAGGTCGATTACTGTTTTATACTTAAGATTAATTGCTTGATGTCCTTCCTTAACAAATGCCTCATTGATTTGTTCCCCAATTGAATGAGAATCAACGATCACGACTTTTTCTTTATAAGGAAATTTACTGCAGATTTGGTTAAGTTCGCTTATTAAGGCTTGCATGGGAACCTCCAACTTTCTAAAAGAAAAATAATAATTATCTACCTATTCACTCTGTTCTAGTTTCATATTTGTTATTCCTTCAATATAATTGAAAAAACATATTTTTTTCAAAGTTGGTAATAATAACCTCGATTAACTTTGAAAGGATGGGATGTTTGATGTCGTTAGAATGGTTTGACAGAGTTTGTGGAGAACTGCAAGAACACCTGGAATCTATTTGTGAAGAATACGATCAGGTTGGCCAAATGACAGTTGAAAGAGCTGCCAAACATCCAAGGATTGAGTTTTATGTCGATACCGCAGATGTTGATACCGAAGAACTGGAGCGTGATTATTTTTGCTCACTGTTCTTTGATCCGCAAAACGAAGAATTTTACATCGATACATTCGATGTTGACAGCGGACATACGGCGAAGGTCATCCTTTCAGACATAGAAGACCTTATCGAGGAAGTTCACGCCAGTCTTCATGATTACATGAACGGCGATGATCACTATACAGATGATGGGGTCTATCTTCAGACCAGCGAGGTCTTGGATGATGATGATGAGGTCGAAACTGTTTATGTGGAAGATGATGAGGATGAAGAGTATTACGAAGCCGAACAAGTCAACAGTGACGACATCTTTGAGGAAATTGATGTTGATTGGTCCACCCCTGAAGTAACGGCCTTCAAACATGAAGACGAAGTCGAAGTAACCTATCAATTTGGATTGGTGCAAGCTACTGGAGACGGTGTTCTCAAGCGCGTTAATCGGATTTGGACGACGGACGATGAATTAATCAAGGATGAGTCCCATTTCATTTTTAGTAAAGAAGAAGCAACCACCATAATTGCGATGATTGCCTCTCATATGGACCAATTAAGCGAGTTTGAATTTTAAGCAATATAAGCCTAATACAACGAGCATGCCTGAGCGGTATGCTTGTTTTTTTTCGAAAATAAAAGTTCTCCAAGGTAGGAGAACTTTATGATTACTCAACCGTGTAATCAATTTGAATAAGATCCCAAGCAGTGATTATGCCAAGGGGGGACTCGTCCGCTTTCCCATGTTCAGTGATTATAACACTTTCTATTTTCCGCTTCTTCCTATGTGCTTTTTCAAAAATATTTTCAACCTCAAAAATATTAATATCTTTTGGGACGATTTCTATCGGATGTTCCTTCTCATAGGTAATTATATCTGACACTTGGATATCGGAAAGATTGACAGAGCTGTTCTCCATATTTTGTGACATCCATTTCACAATCGAACTTGCTGTAAGTAAGCCGACACATTTTTTGTTTTTATAGCTTGGAAACTTTGAATACCCGTGTTCTTTAATGGCGGCTGTTACCTTTAAGATACTGTCACGATAATCAAAGTACACTACATTTTTCGTAGCAATCGACAGTGCATAATTAGGACGGCTAAAAACATTGGCGATTTTTTCAATATGAGAAACGATAGGTTATTGATTGGCTAAAATAGTAATCAGCTTATCCTCCACCTTTTTTCCTTTTGAATCTTCCATTAAGTTATTTAGAAGGATTGAAAAAATTAAGGTTTGTCCACTTTTTGTTTTCACGTAGCCTGATATTGAACTCACCGTTGAAATGGTCCCCGTTTTTGCGTAAACTTTTCCTCGAACCAAAGAATCCTTCATCCGATTTCTTAAAGTTCCGCCGACCATCTTTTCACTTTCACCGGCGACAGGTAATGAGTGAAGATAACTAGGAAACCACTTTTCCTTTTGGACGGAGAATAACAGCTGCGTCAGCTGGTTGGCTGGAATCAGGTCAACATGGGAAACGCCTGAACCATCCCTAAGCACCAATGTTTTGGGGTTAACTTCGAATTTTGTAATTTCATTTTTTAAAACGCTTAGTCCCTTTTCCCAGCTTCCTTCCCCTTTTACGACTCGACCCATTTCCTTAATTAATATTTCAGCATGGACGTTATTGCTCAGTTTCATAAACGGAACCAGCAGCTCAGATAACGGCATCGATTGATGTGTCGTTAAAATTCTTGCGGTGTCAGGCACCAATCCTGTTTTTAGTTTTCCTGTCACCTGTATTCCGTGTTCTGTTAAGGATTGGTTCAAAAGAGACACGGCATAACGAGTGGGTTCCCAGACACCAATCCATTCCTTTTCTGTTTTTGCCTTTGTTGGGATGGTTCCTTCGATTGTTATGATGTTCCTCGCGTGTTCCCGTTCGATGGTGATATCCTTTTTACCATCCTCTGGAACGGTTACCGCGTGGTTGATTATTTTTAGAAAGTTGGTTTTTGGGGTTATTTTCACTGTAGTCTTGTCCCCATTTTTCGTACCAGGCACCACCTCGACTTTGATCGATCCGGCATCAAAATCCTTCGTTGGTGAGGCGGTGAGTGCCGAAATCTGTGCCCCATAATGGGTTGTTTCGTCGCTCCAAGGCAGGTCGAGCGAATAGCGGACACTATCATACCAGGAATCGTCTCCTACAAGATTCCCTTTAATCTTTTTGATGCCGCGCTTCTGAATATCCTCAGCCATTTTATCAAAATCAGATTTTAATAAAGTTGGATCTCCCTTCCCTTTTAAATATAGATTTCCGTTTAGAGTTTTCTTTTTTACCGTGCCATCCGTATGTAACTCCGTCGTGAAGGTGTGGTCTTCTCCGAGGATAGTAAGGGCGGCAGCAGCTGTTAATAGTTTCATATTGGAAGCAGGTCTTAGGCGGACGTCGCCTTGGTGGGCATAAATGATTTTTCCTTCCGCAGCGGTACGGATGCTTATGCCTGCAATTGCTCCTTTTAACGCAGGTTCGTTATTTATTAGTTGATTAATCTGCTGGGTCATTTTTTCGTAGCCGTACATGGCGTTTACTTTTATAGAAGGAACGGATGCGGCAAGCACCGTAATGAAGATGAGGGTGTAATATTTAAGTCTGTTAATCAAGCTTTGGTTCCAGCCTTTCCTTTTTCCTTAGAGTTTGTCCGAAAATAACAAATAATATCATAGATGTTTTTTTATTGGACAACCGCAAATCCCAATTTTTGTCTAAATGCACAAAACCCATTGAAAATGGCACAAAAACTGGTGAAAATGACACAAAACTATCCCAAAATGGCACAACCCCCCTTCAAAATGGCACAAAAACAAAATTCACCCGCTACACTGTCAAAAATAAAGTGTAATTTTATACGATTCTCTTCACCACATGGATATTTTTACTAAGATAATCCCAATTCTGCGGTGCCGGCAAACTTATTTGCCAAAAAGTCGTCCCAGCTAATTGATACATATCAATTAACCTATACTTTTCTATAAAACTCCTAATATCTTCAAACCATACCACATGCTCCTCACTACCCTGCCAGTAGCGAAACCAAGGTGCCCTAGCCGTGATATCAAACTCGATGTTCTCAGGCAGTGATATCGCTTTATTTTGAGCAGCAAGTACCGATAAGGCTTGGGTTGCATTCGTACCAACAACCTTGTCATACCCATATAACGCCACGGCGATTTGCAGTTTACGAGAATTAATTTGTGTCACCGAGTATTGAATCACTTGCTCCAGCCACGGAATCGGGGCAATCGGCTCGGGCGGCCCCCCCGGGTAGCCATAATCCATGGTCATCACCGCCACGATATCAGCCACCTTGCCAATCGACGCATAATCATAAGCACCAATGATTCGATTCGTTGGAATATCAGCTGTTTTGGCGTGAACATTTACTTGTAAAATAAGCCCGTCTAAGCTGCGCTTTAATTCTGTTAAAAATAAATTGAAATCATTTCGTCTAGCCGGTGGAATAAATTCAAAGTCGATACTGACGCCACCGAACCCTCTTTGCCTGGTTAAGTTGACCAAGCTCGCTACCAAATTTCCCCGATAGGTTGGATTTTCCAGGACACGCCCTGCCAACTCCGCGCTGAAATCATTTCCGATAAGATTTCGGACCATCAATAATGGGATGATCTTCAATTGATTACTTCTTGCAACCAGGGCTGCATCCTCGCTCACATTAAACGCATAGCCTTCCTCTGTAAACGTATAAGCGACAATCGCTAAATAGGTTAATTGGTTAGCTAAACTATTGATTGTGGAAAGGTTTGCACTTTCAGATGCTGGCACTAAAAACCCTAGTGTTTCGAGAGATAATCTTATTGGAGTGGGAACATTTATGATTTGGCCGATTACGAGCAGGTTAGGATTAATCCCTGGATTTGCAGCGAGAATAACCGAAGGATCGACCCTAAATTGTTGAGCCAGCTGCCAGATGTGATCGCCTGCTTTAATTTGATAGTAGCGGAGTGGAGACAAGACATCCGGAAGATAAAGTGCAAGACCCGGGACGATGGAACTTGCTGAAGGTAACCCATTTAGCTCTACAATCGTTTGAATTGAAACCCCGTACCTCGTGGATATTGCCCACAAATTTTCACCTGCGATAACAACATGAACAGCCATCTTCTCACACTCCTTCATTACTATCATATGGGCGAAAGATGATAAGTTATTACAATAGAAAAACGAACTTGCCGACTGACAAGTTCGTTTTCCTAAACCTATAGTCGCGGGTCAATCGGATCCGATTCCAGCGCCAGCACCCCTAATACACATTCATGGTAGCGCTCCAATGACTCTCTTCTAATAAAACGATTCACCGCTTCCACACCTAAGGCAAATTCCTTTAAAGCATTTCGTTGTTTCTTACCTGCATTTCGCTGCTTAAGACGGGCCAGATTTTCTGGTTGTAAATAATCGATGCCATAGATGATATGCAAATATTTTCGACCTCTTACTTTAATGGCCGGCTGGAGGAGCTTACCTTTATGTCGTGCCACATAAGACTCCGGTTTCACAACAAAGCCTTCATGTCCATCCTCCGTCATTTCTTCCCACCACTTTATGGCCGATTTCATGGAGTCTTCATCGTTAACAATTCGATATTCCGTTTCCAAGAACAAATTTGATAGGACGCTGAATTCTTTGTTTTTCTCCATATGCCACTTGTGCGGTTTATCGAAAAAGGTTTCATTACTGTGAGCAAGTGTATGAAAAGGGGCAATTTGAATACCTGCTAATCCTTCCGTTTCCCAGCAATACTTTTGATACACTTCGTTAAACACTTGGGCATTGCGTATCTTTTCATCCGTTTCCTCAAGCCAACTTGAAACATCCTTACCGTTATCCAAAGCTTTTTTCAACTGTTCCTGTAATTTACTGCGATCAAGCAATGCCATCTCACCAACATGAGCATATTGATTCATAATTAATTCTTTTGCTTTTAAATTCCACGGAAGGATCTCAGCGTCCATCAGGACAAAATCAGTGTTGTATTTTTCAAAATAACCACTCAAGTCAATATTTAATACTTGTAATATTTGTTCTTCCAGTTCCTTTTTGAAAAAGGCCCGGCCAGTCCGCGTGTATATCGAACCTAATGTTTCCCTGCCGATATACTCTTTAGCGATTTCTTTATTTTTAAAAAGAAACAAAATGCCGCGGCTGCCCATATGCTTTTTCTCGACAACCATCGTGTCAACACCATTCGCCTGATAGTATTCAAATGCTTCAATCGGATGCTCTAAGTATCCTGCTAAACTCGATGGTTTCGGTGTCGGGCTCATCGTAGGCGGAAGATAGACAATCTCCTCAAGCGGCAATGTGTAATGGGAAAGGTCATCCAGTGCTGATTTCGTACTATCCGCATAAATTGCAATCTCCCCATATAGTTCCGTTAATACCGAATATCCTTCTAAAAATTTTGCGATATTGGGCGGTGCCAGCCTTTTACTTTCCAATACCTTTAATGGATTGTCCGACACATTTGCAAAATCGGCTTTCGCTTTGACAGAAACAAATTTCCTTTCCGGAAAACAATATGCCGTTAGGTTGCCACCAAAAACGACTCCTTGGTCAATATTGAGGGTGTTATTAACCAATAATGGCTGCGTCCTAGGATCATGCCCCCAGAGAATAAGTTCGCTGGACTGATGAGCAATTGACCAATCTTTTCGGACGGGTTTGCCGTTTTCGTCAAGGCCATCCGAGTCTCCGTACCGACAGAAATCGGAAATGCGCGGCGATTCTTTGCCGATATAATGGTCTTTGATTCCTGCATGGACTGCAACAGCGACGTTGACTCCATTTTTCTGGATAATGTAATGTGATTTAGCCTCTAACAGCATGTCTCTTATTTGTTCCTTTAAACGATCGGCCTCATCTTTACCAAATTTACCTTCATAATCATCAAATTCAGCCTTTACATTTTCATCACCATGAGCAAGCGTAACATTCTTACCGTCAAGCCAGCGGGCGATTTTCCAACCATGATTACTGTCAATCATATAGGCAAGTCCTGCTGCCACATGCTTTTGAAAAAATTGCAGCGTCTCGATCGAACGAGGTCCCCTACTCATCACATCTCCAAGGGAAAGGATTTTCCGTCCTTCTGGATGGATAAAATAACCCTCTTCATTTTCTATATAACCAAGCTTTGACAAGATTTCGCTAAACTCTTCAAAGCAACCGTGAATATCCCCAATAAAATCAATGCCATTGCCAACATCAATTAGTAATGGATTACCAAGTCGATTCACATTTAAGACTTGCAATTCTTCTTCACCGAATATGTAGCATCGCCGAAAGCCCTCCTTTTTAATGGAGCGAATCGTCTTCTTGAAATGTTGGTATTGCTGCTTGATACGGTTTTTACCTCTTGGGAAATCCCTCTCTAAGTCACGTCTGAGTAATTCAGTTTCTGCCAAATTCAGCACGATTGCAATGGCCGGAACATGATACCTCTTTGCCATTTGCAGGTATTTTTCACGTTCGTAATCACGTAAATGAGTAGCATCGATAAAGGTTAATTTATTGAGGCGGCAACGTTTGGCAATGATATAATCCATCGCTTCAAAAGCTTCTTTTGAAATTTGTTGGTATTCATTAAAAAGAGCATCTGCTTCATATTTAGGTCGCCGATTCCAATCAATAAATTCAGCATCGCTAACTAAAACACGGAACTGATCGGAACTTACTACTTCCGATGCATAAATCTGTTGTTCTTGCATTAATTGATTTATTAAAGTCGTTTTACCCGAATTGGACGGGCCTACAAGTAAAACGATACCCGCATGAGGCAAATTAATTTTCGCCATCATCCCTCCTCCCTTCTGAAAATAACCATTTGAGTAGGATGCCCGTATAGTTGGTTTTCTTCACCGATGCCTTTATAACTTACTTGGTATGGATAGATTTTTGTCAAATCTTCCACTTTTTGGTGAAGCTGAGCCCTTGTCCATTCAAAGCGATGATCGTGGTGTCTCATTTCCTCATTCATATCATAGACAACATTGTATTCTTGGTTAGGCGTGGTCACGATCAACACTTCTGGTCGATAGTCTTTAAAAATCGTCTCGAATACCCTTGTTAACCGGTATTCATCAATATGTTCAATCACTTCACATAAAACCATGACATCCTTGTTACTCAACCGTTCATCATAATAAAATAACGATCCTGCTAAGGACTTGGGTTCTACAAATCCACGTTTCGCCTTTGCATAGTCGAATCGTTCCAATGCCTTTAACCGAGCTTTATTCGATGGTTCAACAGAAATTATCTCTTGCACCCCTTTAATAAATCCAAGCTGAACAGATAACTTCCCTTCACCAGCACCAAAGTCAACAATAGTGGCTTTTTTTGGCAGGGCCTCAATATTTTTAATAATCGCTTCGTAACGAAGGTCATTTAAACGGATTTTCGGAGGTTCATGCTTCTCCTCGGTTTTCGTCTCTTTTTCATAGAATCTTGACTGAGAGATCACCTTTTGAAACCGTAACGAACGTTTTAAAATCAGCGCCTTTTGTGGATGTTCCTCTAACCATCCTTCCCCGTAGCGGTCCAACTTTTCCAATTCTCTTTCGTCAATAAAATAATGCTTATAGTTATCAATAACGGGAATTAAAATCGAAATATGTTTAAGTGCATTCTGGAGCGTTTGTTTCCCTAACAAGGTTATAAATCGGGCAGAGCTTTTTTCGCGAATAAAACTTTCCCCGTATTCCATCTTGATGGTGTAACCCATTGGAGCAAATAACGATTCAAGTTCCCTAATGCTCAAATCAGTAGCAATCGGCCCAAAGGTTAATTCCATTTCAAAGGAATGCTCGACCCATGAAGCATATTCCTCTGCTGGTTTCCCATTCAGTGCAGTCCCCAGCGCTTTACGAATCGAGGAAACAAAAATACTGCTTGCCGCAAACTCGCGGTCATTTATGTAATGGGTAATATCAAAAGAATCAGGTGAGTTTTTCACTAGGTCAATTGGATCCGTTTTAACATAGACCAAAAACTGTACTTCCTCGCTTGAAAAAGTCGGGTAGACCAGACGGACAGTCAACCCTTTCTCTCCACGCTCATATAGATTATTCGGATTTTTAGCTATAAGGTAAGAAACCGCTTCAACACCAGGGCCTCTTACTGTTAATGATAGTTGCATTCTTTTTCACTTCACTTTCATGGAATGAATTATCAGAGTTTTATTTTAACATATTTACATTAATTTGGTTTTAATTGAAGAATAACCCGGGTTCCTAAGGTTAGAACACCGGGTTATTCTTAATATTCATCATATCGATATCTTCTAGTCTTCGCTGCATAACAGGCCTCACAAGTCGGAAACGAATGATCCCATGGCAGCTTCTTTCCGCAGGTTTTGCATTTTTTAACGAATTTATTTATATCCGTCTTTAAGCGGTCCTGCACTTTATCGCTGACCTCTTCTCTTAGCCGCTCCCAATAGATTGCTGTCGTTCGCTCCCCTAATCGATATAAAAATAAAAGATGGAGACCAATTGCTTTGTAACTGAGTTCTAATTCCTCCAAGCTTCGTTCCTTTACAATCGGTTCTGGGAGTTCTCTCCCATGGATAATAGCATACATTTTTTCTTCCCATTGCTTCGTTAATACTGGCTCATTTTTTGAAAAAGGAAGATGTAAAAATCCATAAAGGTCCATTAAGGATAAACGTGCTTCAATTTCAGTACCTGCTACCATTTGATACAACGACTTTTCCTCGGCAAGAGCAGCTTTTTTCGTTCCGTTTGGACTTTCAAATTTCCCCCATAATTCAAAAAATGTACCTAAGTCGTGATAATACCGTTGAAAGCGTTCAAAAACTGAATTGGTTGGTGCAATTGCAAATGTATGAACAGGCTCATCCTCCTGCAAAAGCAAGTTTCTCATTTTTCTGATATCACTAGTAAAGGCTACTTTGCCAATATTGTAAATACCTTTTCGACCTGCACGTCCAGCAATTTGCTTCACTTCTTGTGATGTCAGCAGTCGTCGTCTAGTCCCATCAAACTTATCATTTTCTAAAAAAACAATCCGTCGAATCGGCAGATTTAAGCCCATTCCAATCGCATCTGTAGCAACGATGACTTTTGTTTTTCCAGTGTTGAATTGCTGAATTTGCTTTTTTCTTGTTTCTGGCGGCATGCTGCCGTAGATCATGCTGACAGTATGTCCGTCATTTTGCAGTCGTGAGGCGGTTTCAAGTACGCGCCTTCGTGAGAAACAAATCAGCGCATCGCCTTTTTTAATGTGTTTAATATGAAACTCCTTCGTTTCAACCTCAAGAGGAGTATCACGGCTGTATTCATGAACTTCGATATTGGAATTACCTAAAAGCTGGAGCAGCATGGTTTTTGAATTCCTGCTGCCTATGATATGGACTTCCTCTGCATTAGCTTTCGTGATTGCCTTATACCATGAAAAACCACGATCTTTATCTGTAATCATTTGTGCTTCATCAATGACGATTATTTCATAAAACTCTTTTTCGTGAAACATTTCCACGGTGCAGGAAGTATGATTTGCACCTGGGGTGATTTTTTCCTCTTCCCCAGTTTTTAAGGAACACGGCGTCCCCTCAGCGTTTAATTTATCAAATACCTCAAGTGCTAATAATCGAAGCGGCGCTAAATATAACCCGCTATAAGCATCTTTCATTCTTTCGAGCGCATGATGGGTTTTCCCTGTATTGGTTTCGCCGATGTGCAAGACATAACGGACCTGACGTTGTAACGAAGGGTCGTATTCCGTTGCAAAGATTTCCTTCATCATTCGCTCTTCTTCTGCTTTTTTCCGCTCGAGTTCTTCTTGCGCTTCTTTTTGTTTTTCCTCGCGCGCTTGGAAGTCTTTTTCAAAAATTTCTTTATGAACCTTTGCATCAAAAGGTAATTCTGCCAAACGTATTAAGTCCGACAGGTATTCAGCTTGGATATCCTCAATAAAATAACCCTCGACATCATAAAGAACCTGAGCAATGCTGCCCTTTACGAAGGACGACGATAGTTTCTCAAGAAAGGTTTCATGAAAATCATCCTTAAGTTTTTCAGAAAGCTGCTCTAATATTTTTTCCGGAATAAGCTCAGACAAATAGTCAGCAATTAAGCTTTCATAAACGAAAAAATAGGTTTGATATTCATAAAAACTCCTGCCCCAATTCAAAGTTTTATGGATATCCCCTGTCAGTTCTTCAAAAAAGGTGGCAACAGTTGTATAGGCTGAGGGGTTAAAATGGCCTTCATCCACTAATTTTTCTTCTAATGCAAAGGTATCAACCGATTGAAACTTTACATTATTTTGTAGGTCAGCCACTAGTTGTATGGCAACGAAGTAACGAACATATAAATAAAACAGCTCATATTGTTCTTCCAAGATCCCAACAGCGGCATCTTCAATCTCACTTCTGATCACTTGCTTCTGTTCTTCGAGCTGTTTTTGTCCTTCTCGTTTTATAAAATTAACCTTCGCCTCCCGATACTGTTTCTCCCACTCTTCTTCTTTACCTGAAAATGTTTCATGAACCCACCCCATCGTATCAAAGACATGATAGGTTCGCATTTCATCCCTAAATAACTTATTGATTAGTTTTTTGTCGATTCCCTGTACCTCGAAGCCTTTATCAGTTAAATATTGCTTTTTTTCATTCCTTGGAACATCATTGGTCGACTTATTTAGCCAAACATTGGTCCAAATTTGCTCAACATAATGATTTCTGTCAGTTAGGTATTGTTCAAAGGTTGGCAGTGTTTCTTTCGTTTCGAAATAATGGTTAATATCTTCATACACTTTCAATTTTGTATGTTCTATCGCTTGAGGGTATATAGTGGTTATTTTATTCATTTATTTCCCTCCTTTTCTAGAAAATGTTTTGTTAAGTCCATTCTATCACAAAACAAAAAACCGAACAAGCATTCGGTTTTAAAGTTGATGCTGGCTGCAATATTGATCCACCAGGTCTTCGATTTGATCCAGTTCAGGAAACTTCCCTGAGAAGTGGAATTTAATTTCCTCGATGAAGTTATCCTGATTATATACATGAATGGCCCCATTTTGTTGAATGACACTAAATTCTGGTACAAATCGATAACCGCTGCGTTCAATAGCCCCCATTGTAAGTCCCCTTTCAAATAATTTTTTATAGTATTTGCATAAAATGGGCGTCTATCCAATTACATCACAATAAAAAAGGGATGGTGCATACTGCAACATCCCTTGTTCTTCCTTTATGCTGTTGTAAAAACTTCTTGTTTATTTTGCTCATGTCGAATGGTTGCTTGTGCTGCAGCCAAACGTGCTAGTGGTACGCGGTATGGTGAACAACTGACATAATCTAGGCCGGTTTTGTAGCAGAATTCAATCGAGCTCTTTTCTCCGCCATGCTCGCCGCAAATACCTGTTTTTAAGGACGGTTTTGTTCCACGGCCAAGCTTCACGCCTGTTTCAACTAGCTTACCAACGCCTTCTTGATCAAGGACAGCAAACGGATTATCCGGAAGCACTTTATTTTCAATGTAAGCTTGCAGGAACTTGCCTTCCGCATCATCACGGCTGTAACCAAATGTTGTTTGTGTTAAATCATTGGTCCCAAACGAAAAGAAGTCAGCTTCCTCGGCAATTTTATCTGCAGTTAAAGCAGCACGCGGGATTTCAATCATAGTTCCAATCGTGTACTTGAAGCTTTTTCCGGTTTCTTCTTGAACAAGAAATGCTGCATCAATCACTAATTTACGCATATCCTTTAATTCATTCACATGACCGACCAAAGGAATCATGATTTCTGGTTGCACTTCGATGCCTTTGTCAGCGAGCTTAGCTGCTGCATAGAAAATTGCTTTTGCTTGCATTTCATAAATCTCTGGGTAAATCATCCCAAGACGGCAACCACGGTGGCCAAGCATTGGGTTAAACTCATCTAATTGGCGGACCTTTTTCAGCAATTGCTCTTTTTTCTTCAATTCTGGTGATTGTGGATCTAAAATCTGAAGCTTCGTTACTTCCACTAACAGTTCCTCTTTATCCGGTAAGAATTCATGTAATGGTGGATCAAGTAAACGGATAGTTACAGGTAATCCTTGCATAGCTTCGAAGATTCCTTCAAAGTCCCCTTGCTGCATTGGCAATAACTGGTTCAAAGCTTCCATTCTCTCATTATAAGTTTCAGCAAGAATCATTTTTTGCACGGTTGGAATCCGTTTTAAATCCATAAACATATGTTCAGTTCGGCATAAGCCAATTCCGCCTGCGCCAAATTCAAATGCCTTTTTTGCATCTTCTGGGTTATCTGCATTGGCACGGACCCCTAATTTACGCTCTTGGTCTGCCCATGCAAGCAACATTTGGAACTCATCCGATAGTTCTGGGTCAATCATTGGAATCTCCCCAAGCATAATTTCACCAGTAGAGCCATCAATCGTTATGATATCTCCATAATTAATAACTGTCTCACCAATTGTAAATTGTTTAGCTTTCAGATCTATCTTTAATGCTTCACATCCGCAAATACACGCTTTCCCCATCCCACGAGCGACTACTGCAGCGTGGCTTGTCATGCCGCCACGGCTAGTCAAAATTGCTTGCGATGCAACGATACCATGGATATCATCTGGAGTGGTTTCAGGACGAACAAGAATTACTTTTTTTCCATCATTGTTTAATTGCTCCGCTTCATCGGCATTAAACACGACTTGACCTGTCGCTGCACCTGGTGATGCTGGCAAGCCTTTTGCTAAAACTCTCTTCTCAAATTTGTCGTCAATCCGGCGATGCAGCAGTTGATCTAATTGTTCTGGGTCAACACGTAGCAATGCCGTCTTTTTATCAATGATTCCTTCTTCGACCATTTCCACGGCGATTCGAATCGCTGCTTGCGCCGTTCTTTTTCCATTACGGGTTTGCAAGATAAATAACTTACCACCTTCAACCGTAAATTCGATATCTTGCATTTCTTCGTAATGCTGTTCCAAGCGCTTGCAAGTATCAGTGAATTGCTTATATACTCCTGGCATTTCATCTTTTAAAGTAGCGATTGGCTGTGGAGTACGAATCCCTGCCACAACATCTTCCCCTTGGGCATTGATTAAGTATTCACCGTAAAGGACATGCTCACCAGTCGATGGATTTCTTGTGAATGCCACACCTGTGCCTGAATCATTTCCCATGTTGCCAAACACCATACTTTGAATATTTACAGCTGTTCCTAAATGGTCAGCAATTTTGTTAAGGCGACGGTAGACAATCGCACGCTGATTATTCCAAGAGTTAAAGACTGCATGAATCGCAAGGAATAGCTGCTCTTTTGGATCTTGCGGGAAATCCTTTCGTTTATGCTTTTTGACTATACCTTTATAGCCAATAATCACTTCTTTCCAGTCATCAGCACTCATTTCTGGGTCAGAGGTATAGCCTTTTTCCTCGCGTATTTCTTCTAATAATTGTTCAAAATAGTAGGTATCGATATCTAGTACAACATTACTAAACATCTGTATGAAACGACGGTAGGAATCATAAGCAAACCGTGGATTATTGGTTAATTCTGCTACTCCGATAACGGTTTCATCGTTCATTCCAAGATTCAAGATGGTATCCATCATGCCAGGCATGGAGAAAACAGAACCGGAACGTACGGAAACGAGCAAAGGATTTTTTGGGTCGCCAAGCTTTTTGCCCATTTTTTCTTCTAGACGGGTAAGAGCCTCTAAAGTCTGGACTTCAACAAAGGTTGGAATGGTTTTGCTAGCTTCATAGAATGCATTGCAGGCCTGTGTAGTGATTGTAAAGCCATACGGAACTGGAAGACCAATACGCGTCATTTCCGCTAGGTTTGCCCCTTTTCCCCCAAGTAACCCCTTCATATTGCCATTTCCTTCATGAAATAAATAAACGAATTTTTCCATTATTAGTAGCTCCTCTCTTTTTTTAACACGTCTAAAATTAAGCCAGCTGTTTCTTCAACAGCTTTATTTGATACATCAATAACAGGACAGCCTAAGCGCTTCATTACTTTTTCAGCATGATCAAGCTCCTCAAGAATTCTCCCAAAGCTTGCATAGTTAGCCTGTGAGGCTAACCCTAAAGCCTTTAGACGTTCCTTGCGAATTTCGTTTAATTTATCTGGTGATATTATTAATCCAATACAATTCTTACGGGGTATTTCGAATAATTCATCTGGCGGCGGCACCTCTGGAACCAAAGGAACATTGGCCACTTTAAAGCGTTTATGTGCTAAGTACATAGACAAAGGTGTCTTCGATGTACGTGAGATTCCGACTAGAACAATATCCGCCTTTATGATTCCTCTCGGATCACGCCCATCATCATACTTAACGGCAAATTCAATTGCTTCAATTTTCCTGAAGTATTCTTCGTCCAATTTTCTCATCAATCCAGGTCGATGATGCGGCTGTTTATTGAAGCTTGTTTCAAACGCATTCATCAACGGACTTAGTAAATCTACAGCAAAAATGCTCTCTTCTTTTGCACGTCGATCTAAATACTCTTTTAATGATGGAATAACGATCGTATAGGCAATAATCGTACGTCCCTTTTTTGCTAGTAAAATGATATCTTCAATATCTTCAAAATCATCCACATAGGAATTACGGCGAATTTCTACCTGCCCGCCATTAAATTGTGTTGCCACTGCTTTTACTACAAACTCAGCTGTTTCACCTACTGAGTCAGATACAACATAGACAACTTCTTTCTGTACCAAAATGGCAGCCACTCTCCTTAGTATGAATTGTTTTCCATGATTTCTAAATATGCCCGCGTAATGGTGGTTTTGGTGATTCTTCCTACCAGCAAATATGTACTCTTTTGCTCCTCTATTTCCTTAACAACTGGCAAAGAGTCAATGCGATTATGGATCATCTTTTTGGCTGCTTCGAGCAAGGTCTCTTCAGGATTAATTGTAATAATATTTGGCATTCTAGTCATGATGACACTGACAGGCAATTCATTTAGATTTTGATTTCCTAGTGATGCTCTGAGCAAATCCTTACGGGAAACAACCCCTGCTAGATGTCCTTTTGTATCAACCGCATAAAGTGTGCCCACATCCTCTAAAAAGAGCTGCACGATCGCATCATACACGGAGGTTGATTTCTCAACTACAATTGGATGGGCTTTATAATCCGTTACCTTTTGGTGGATAAACCTTTTAGCCTGTTGCTTTGCTTCAAAGCTTTCATTAAAAAAATAACCTACTCGCGGCCTTGCATCTAAGTTACCTGACATCGTTAAAATGGCAAGATCGGGTCTTAGTGCAGCTCTTGTTAATGAAAGCTTCTCTGCGATGTCTTTTCCTGTAATGGGCCCGTTCTGTTTAACAATCTGGAGGATTTCATTCTGACGTTTAGATAATTTAATAATTACCACCCCCTTATCTACATTAAATATGTTATATTCAATAGATTCATTGTAAATGTGTTATACTTATTTATATATAGTATATTACATTATCTTATAAACCGAAACAATAAGTTTTATATTTTTTTACAAAATATTAAACTATTTTTTTTAAAGTAAATAAGAAACCCCGCCGGTATCGACGAGAAAGGGGTTCCAAAAAGAAAGCCATTCTTGTCTTCATAAGGTGGTAAGCTTTTCATGAGGACAAAAATGCTAAGCAAAATTCAAAATTTGTCCTCATGGTATGTTCATGAGGACAAAAATGCTAAACACAATACAAAATTTGTCCTCATGGTGTATTCATGAGGACAGAAATGCTAAGCAAAATTCAAATTTGTCCTCATGGTGTGTTCATGAGGACAAAAATACTAAGCAAAATTCAAAATTTGTCCTCATAGTATGTTCATTGAGGACACCATGGGTTGAAGGTTCAAACATAAACTAGCAGAGACAATAAAAAAGTGAAAATATAAAAAAAGGCACAAAAAAATTCCAAGTATATACTAGGAATTTTTTTGTGCCTTTTTGACAGGGGCAGTAGGAATTGAACCCACACTGAAGGTTTTGGAGACCTTAGTTCTACCTTTAAACTATGCCCCTAAACATGGTGGAGGGGGACGGATTCGAACCGCCGAACCCGGAGGGAGCGGATTTACAGTCCGCCGCGTTTAGCCACTTCGCTACCCCTCCACATATAAAAAATAATAAAACTGGAGGAGGAAGAGGGATTCGAACCCCCGCGCGGTGTTACCCGCCTGTCGGTTTTCAAGACCGATCCCTTCAGCCAAACTTGGGTATTCCTCCATGGAAAAAGAAAATCATATAATAGTATTTTGGTAGCGGCGAAGGGAGTCGAACCCCCGACCTTTCGGGTATGAACCGAGCGCTCTAGCCAGCTGAGCTACACCGCCAAAAAAATAATATTATTAAGGTGGAGCCTAGCGGGATCGAACCGCTGACCTCCTGCGTGCAAAGCAGGCGCTCTCCCAGCTGAGCTAAGGCCCCAAAATATTCTGAATAAAGAATGGTCGGGAAGACAGGATTCGAACCTGCGACCCCTTGGTCCCAAACCAAGTGCTCTACCAAGCTGAGCTACTTCCCGATAATATGACGAACTGGGCGCTAATTTGATGTGTTAAATTACCTTCGATAAAACATGGTGCCGAGGACCGGAATCGAACCGGTACGGTAGTCACCTACCGCAGGATTTTAAGTCCTGTGCGTCTGCCAGTTCCGCCACCCCGGCTAAATATTTGGAGCGGAAGACGGGATTCGAACCCGCGACCCCCACCTTGGCAAGGTGATGTTCTACCACTGAACTACTTCCGCATATATGGATGTTTTTTTCTAACGCATAAAACTATGGTGCGGGTGAAGGGAGTCGAACCCCCACGCCTTGCGGCGCCAGATCCTAAGTCTGGTGCGTCTGCCAATTCCGCCACACCCGCATAGTAAAAGAAAAATGGTGGAGGATGACGGGCTCGAACCGCCGACCCTCTGCTTGTAAGGCAGATGCTCTCCCAGCTGAGCTAATCCTCCATATATACCGCCTGGCAACGTCCTACTCTCACAGGGACGCGTGTCCCAACTACCATCGGCGCTGAGAAGCTTAACTTCCGTGTTCGGTATGGGAACGGGTGTGACCTTCTCGCCATTGCTGCCAGACTATTTTTTTAGAGGAATCATTCCCTCAAAACTAGATAATGCAGAAGAAGTTTGTAAAAACGAGTATGCCTTAAAAATTGGTTAAGTCCTCGAACGATTAGTATCAGTCAGCTCCACATGTTACCACGCTTCCACCTCTGACCTATCAACCTGATCATCTTTCAGGGTTCTTACTAGCTTGCGCTATGGGAAATCTCATCTTGAGGGGGGCTTCATGCTTAGATGCTTTCAGCACTTATCCCGTCCGCACATAGCTACCCAGCGATGCCCTTGGCAGAACAACTGGTACACCAGCGGTGCGTCCATCCCGGTCCTCTCGTACTAAGGACAGCTCCTCTCAAATTTCCTGCGCCC
>NZ_JAGGQX010000069.1:0-41820 GCF_018613095.1 Bacillus sp. ISL-75 | reverse complement strand
GAAGTTAATTTTCATGGTAGTTCAATAAAAAAAGGCTGCTTTTTTGGTAGCTTGCCCACAAGTTACTATTTACGCTGCCTCTAACTTAATGATTGGTGGGAACCCTGTGGAACGTAAAACCGCTTATTTTTTTTGAAAAAGTGAAATTACTCTCTTTAAAGTGTTGAAAAATATCTTTGTTACACAAAATACTTAGGAGAGGAGACATGAAATGGAATTTTTTCTACTTACACTTTTATTGCTCGCTGTTATCGGATTGTCTAGTTTCATCCATCATTTTATGCCATACATACCAGTGCCGCTGGTTCAAATTGCACTAGGGGTTTTGCTTGCGGCACTTCCAATAGGAATTCATATCCCTATGGAGCCGGAATTGTTCTTCGTTTTATTTATCGCCCCCCTGCTTTTTCATGATGGAAAAAATGTTTCACGGCACGCATTATGGAAATTACGAAAACCAATCCTATTGCTAGCTCTCGGGCTTGTGTTTGTCACCGTATTCGCAATTGGATACTTAATCTATTGGCTCATCCCATCGATTCCATTGCCTGCGGCTTTTGCGTTAGCGGCCATCCTTTCTCCTACTGATGTCGTTGCCGTGAGTGCCATTTCAAGCAGGGTAAAGATACCGCAAACAATTATGCATGTCCTTGAGGGAGAAGGACTCATGAATGATGCCTCCGGTTTAGTAGCGTTTAAATTTGCTGTAGCCGCCACTGTGACGGGCGTTTTTTCATTGGCTGAGGCAAGCTGGAGCTTTTTAGTTATTTCCATTGGAGGTCTAGTAGGTGGTGCCATTCTTGCCGTCCTTATTATCCAATTGAAAATCTTTATTCGACGGCTGGGGATGGAGGATGTAACGATTCACATGCTCATCCAACTCCTCACCCCTTTTGTGATTTTTTACCTGGTTGAGCATTTCCATCTCTCTGGCATTTTATCTGTCGTAGCAGCAGGCATTGTTCATACCATCTATCGCGATCGTGACCAATCCCCTGCAATGCAATTGCAAGTGGTTTCTCAAAGTACCTGGACCGTACTTATCTATATTCTGAACGGATTGGTATTTGTGCTGCTGGGCTTACAAATACCAAGTGTCATTAGTGAAATTTTTCAAGACCCATTGTTTAATAATTGGGAAGTGAGTAAGTATATTTTCATCATTTCTGCTTCACTTTTCGTCCTTCGCTTCTTGTGGATCGGGGCTGCCTGGCATTGGGGCTGGCTGAAAAAGCAAATCCAAATGCCTTCGATGAGAGCAATTGGCATCATTACGATTTCAGGTGTACGAGGGGCTGTTACACTAGCCGGTGCATTTACGATTCCCTATGTACTGGCGGATGGAAGTCCTTTTCCTCAGCGCTCGTTATTCATCTTTATTGCTGCTGGGGTAATCCTTGTAACACTAGTAGCAGCGAGCACTTTCTTGCCGGTTCTCGCCAAGCCGGATAAAGGAAATACGGATAAACTTAAGGAGGAAATGGAACAGGTTGCTATGATCCGAACAATCGACTCTGCGATTCGTTCGATTCGGGAATTGATGAATGATGAAAATCGTGGAGCAGCTGTCTCCGTTATTTCAGCATACACTCAAATTCGGAATCGCCTTACCAATGCAAGTGATGAAAACTCCGAGCGACTGAAATTAGTAGAAAATGAAATTCGGATGAAGGCCCTTGATGCCGAAGCCAACTACATCGAAAAATTGAAAAAAGAGGGACAAATTGACCGTGAAATGACTTATATGTCTGAAGAACATATCCATCGGATGAGGCTCGCGGTTACAAACCGAATCCACTACCGTAGATTATTTATTTGGACCTTGGTTAAAAGAAGTTTGTATCAGGTTGTTCATCTTTTTCTGCCAAATAACAAAGAACGGCTTACACATCGCCAAGCACAAATAAAAAAGATCATCCGACTAAAAGTAAGCATGGCGAAAGCAGCTATTCAGTATTTGAAGAATCAAATGACTTCTGAAAATGCCAATATTTATTTGGTCATTATCGGAGAATATAGCGAATTAATCATGAAATTAAAACTAGCCAAAAAAGGCGCAGATTCTACTCACTACACACAATTACAAAGAGAATTACGTGTGAAAGCCTTTCAAGCAGAACGTGATGAAATACAGAACTTGTACGAAGAAGGTGAAATCACTATCGATGTCACACGGAAAATTCGTAAGCAGATCAATATACGGGAAGCTTATTGGATGGAAGAAAGTAGTTTGCATTCTCATTAACGGTACAGAACATATGCTAAGGCGGCAGGAACCATATCCCTGCCGCCTCTTTATCTTAATATAAAAAACCTTAGCAAAGTCGATATCATATATTCTAGTGCTTTTCGGTATGGTATTACAATTGGGAATATTTATTTATTGTTTTTTACGCTTTTACGCCAGACAGATGTCCCCCGTATCTAGGAAGAATCATATCCTTCGTATAAACATCCACTTGATGAAGTGTTTCAACGATTGTCGGTATATCCAATGCCTTGACAAGTTTATTAATTGCTTGAACACCCGCCTCTGCATGTGCTTCTCTTTCTTCGGGTGTTTTTAATAGCGGTGTAGCCATATGATCAGATGGTTCATCAAAGTAAGAACCCACTGCGCCGGATTGATAAGCGTATTTTCCCAATGTATTACCAGGATTATTACCCATCCCTGCTAACATATGTTGAACATCATACGTAACAGAATGAGATTCAGGTACATTCAATGGAACATCTTCTATTCTGCCTAAAACTTTATAAGCACCGATGGTCATATCATGAAATGCATCCATCAGATTGAAATTAGTTGCCTCTGCTGCTTTTAATACATCCATATACAAAGCAGGCACTTTTGTTTCGTCAAAGAAATCGCGAACCATGCCGCTTACTGTCAAATAAGCTGGACCATGACTGGTGATATAAATTTGTCGTCTAAAGCCTTGATTTAGTAATGACTTTGCAATCTTATCTAAATAAGCCATTCCGTCTTTTATGCTCATTTGAATCGTTCCCCGACCAACGATTGTTCCGCCTGGGAAGAAATAAGGTAAGTTATGCAAAACAAGTCCATCTGATGCCTCAGCCATTTTTAAAGCAATTGCTTCCGCCAAAACAGTTTCAGAATCGAGCGGTAAAGCTCCATGAGTTTCCGTTACTCCAACTGGAACAAAGATAATATCATTTCGATCTAAATATTCTTCAACTTCCCCATTTGTCATTTTTGATAGGAATCTAGTACGCATATGAACCTCTCCTATTATTCTATTTAATAACGATTCACTATAAAGAGCTCTCCTTATTACGACGCTCTTCTTTCTTTTAATACTGCATACATTTCATTTGTGCTCTTTGCATTTAGGTTAAAGATTAAACCTACACCGATTAGTATGAGAATAAATGCCACAACTGGCATACCTGTGTACATTTTTAATATACCTTCTGCAACTTCTTGTGACTGTGATTTTGCACCAGATACAAATCCAACCCAACCTAAAGAGTAACTTCCCACTGCTGCTCCTAATCCCATTCCTACTTTACGAGCGAAAGAATAGAGGGAGTATAGGGTTCCTTCGATTTTCTTTCCAGTTTTGTACTCTGTATAATCGATACAGTCTGTAACCAATGCCCAAACAAGCATAACAAATACGGATGAACCGATTGTTGCGATATTGTATAATGCTGCAAATACATATACATTTTCAAACGTAACAAAAGTCATTAAAGCGGATGCAACTAAACTGAATGCTGAAGAAGCAAGAATCAAGTTGCGTTTATTGAATTTTGCTACGAGTTTTGGAATGACAACGAATAACACAAGTATAATTCCCATGCTAATGAAAGAGTTGATAGCAAATGCACTAGGCATGTTATAATACTCAGCAAATACATAAGCAGCTAACGTAGCAACACCGGAAATAATTAAGGTAGAACCGAGAGTTGCAACCATCATACCGATTAATGGTCTGTTGGAAAATGCTACTTTAAATGCATCCTTGAAATCGTAATCAGGCTTAGCTCCTGCAGACTTTTCGTCACGGATACGTTCAGTTGTTAATTTTACAAGCCCTGTATAAGAAAATAATGATAAAATACTGAATACAATAGCGATATAGAAGAATGCTTCTGGAACGATATTTCCAGCTTTATCATAGATGAACATTGGAACAAAGGATAAGAAACCAACTCCTACAATCATACCGCCGATCGAACGGGCACGAGATAATTTTGTACGTTCAACAGGATCATTTGTGATTACAGATGCTAATGAACCATATGGAATGGCATCAGCAGTATAAGCAACACAGAAGAATAGATAAGCAGCTACTACCCAAATGTGAGTAGCGGTAGATTCCCAACTTGATATATCTGCAAAAGCTAATAAACATGCTGCTGCTAGTAACCATTTAGAAAAGCTAATCCAAGGCAAGAACTTATCTCCACTTTTTCCTATTCTAAAACGGTCAGTAATTGTCCCCATAATTCCAGTCACAATGGCATCGAATATTTTTCCGACTAAAAACATCGTCCCCATAAAGTAAGGGCTTACACCCAATACATAGGTACAAAAGACAATAAAGAAAGAACCAATATATAAGTTAACGAAACTTCCTCCAACATCTCCTAACGCATAACCAATTTGGTCTCTTACTCCAAACTTTTTCATGTAGAACCCTCCCCTGAATTTTTTCTTTTTTTGTAAACGCTTTATCTGGTACGTGATTAGTATACATCGAATCGCAATTACACTTTTGCACTATAATTGCATGTTTTTATAGTATAATTGCATGAATTTTTAAACAAATGAAGGGAAAAAATAATGCAGCTAGAATAAGAAGGGCAGAATAAATAGGTGCATGATTTCTCATGCACCAACTAAAAGATCACATACGTCTCTTCATTTATTGAGGTTTCTTCCTCTTCTTTTTAAACTCTACAGGAGTTACTCCTTCTATCTCTTTGAAAAATTTAGAAAAATACTGAGGGTTGCTGAACCCCACCATATATGCAATTTCAGTCATCGAAAGATTTGAAAATAGGATCAGCTCTTTTGCTTCTCTTATTCTTCTCAGATTTCGATAATTACTGATAGTGATTCCTTTTTCTTTCTTAAAGGTACGCATTAAATGTGAAGGATGAACATGTATTTTCTCTGCCATATCCTCCATGGAAATGTCCTCCGAAAAGTTCATCTCTATATAGTTCTCTGCTTTCTCTACAATGGTTAAGTTGTCACTTTTCGATTTTCGGATGGCAGGGTCGGAATACTCTGTTACCATATTTAAATGTATTTTTCCTAGTTCAGAAAAGGTTTCGGCATGCTCGATCATAATTGCATATTTTTCTGATATAAAGTGACTTTGCCACGGACTTAATCCGCCCTTTTCAGCCGCATAGCTATAAAGGGTATTGTGTGATAATAGAATATTTTTATAAGATCGGACTTTATCATTTGGGACTCTGTTAAGAATCTTTAATTGATCATCTCTAAATTGCAGAGACGCATCTCCTTGATATTCGGCTACCAAATCTCGATCAGCATGTTGAATTCCGGAGAGTAATTTTTCCCTTAGCTTATGGCCAGTTTCAATGGATTCAGGCGTAAGTCCATTTCGATTTATGTGCGAATTTGGAGGATCTGCTTGCGGTTGTTCCTTCATTTAAAGTCCCTGCCTTATGCATTCTGTCATAAGTCCTATTATATTATCTTTTGGGACATATTGCATTTGATTCTAGAGGCCTCAAATCCATTAACACGATAAATCCTTTTCTGTAACCGACTGACTGAACCATAGCTTTTTGACATTTTGTGAAAATTGGACATAGTTTATTTTCTCCAGTACATCCTAAAAAGAAGAACCTTGTGGACGGAGGATGAAAAGCTTGAACATCGATGATATCATCATTGCACGGGATAAAATGAAGGGAATTGTCCATATAACACCCCTTGATTATTCCAAAACATTTAGTCAGCTCGCTCATAATGAAGTCTATTTAAAGCTTGAGAACCTTCAAAAAACAGGCTCCTTTAAAGTAAGGGGCTCTTACAATAAGCTTAATTCACTATCAAAGGAAGAACTAACAAAGGGAGTAATTGCTGCTTCTGCTGGAAACCATGCTCAAGGAGTAGCGTATTCAAGTCAAATGCTTGGCGTACCATGCAAAATTGTGATGCCTAAAGGCGCTCCACTTAGTAAAATCCTAGCCACAAAACAATATGGCGCTGAAGTAATTTTAGAGGGGGCCACATTCGATGATGCTCTCTCCTATGCATTAAAACTGAAAGAGCAACTCGATGCGACCTTTATTCATGCTTTTGACGATGAGGCTATCATGACAGGACAAGGTACGGTCGGGTTAGAAATCCTCGACCAGCTTCCAGATGTTGAGGCGGTTATTTGTCCAATTGGCGGCGGCGGACTGATTGCTGGAGTTTCTATGGCAGTAAAGGAAAAAAATCCTCATATATCTGTTTACGGCGTTCAAGCCCTTGCCTGCCCAAGTATGAAGCAGTCCTTGTTTGAAAATAAACCTGTAATGGTTGACTCCACACCCACAATGGCTGATGGGATCGCGGTTAAAAAACCAGGGCTGAAGCCCTTTGAAATCGTTCAAAAATACGTGGATGATGTTTTTTGTGTCGATGAAATGGAAATTGCCAGGACCATGCTAATGGTTTTGGAGAGGAATAAGCTTTTAGTTGAGGGGTCGGGTGCCGTCTCACTTGCTTCCTTACTTTATGAAAAATTGAATATTAAGGAGAAAAAAGTGGTTGCTGTATTAAGCGGCGGCAACGTAGATATGAATTTTATTTCAAGAATTATAGAACGCGGTTTGGTTGAATCCGGTAGATATGCTAATTTTACAATTACCTTAAAAGACAAACCTGGTGAACTGCAACGAGTCTTAAGCTCGATAACCGATTTGGATGCGAACGTTCAATCTGTTAATCTCCATCGGATTGGCAAAGATATTTATCCCGGCTATGCCCAAATTGAGATTTCAGTCGAGACAAAAAATCACGATCATATTGAACAGCTGCATAAAGTTCTTACCGAGAAAAACTATCATGTGGAAATGGGGAATTTCTAGGAGCTAGGGCTTATACCTAGCTCTTTTCATTCTTAGACACTATAACTTTTTAACAAATTCAGATTTTAAACTCATTGCGCCAAAACCATCTATTTTGCAATCAATATTATGGTCTCCATCAACTAAACGGATGTTTTTAACCTTTGTACCTGCTTTCAAGACTGATGAACTTCCTTTTACTTTCAGGTCCTTGATGACTGTGATAGAGTCCCCATCGGTTAAAACATTTCCATTTGAATCTTTAACAATATTTTGGTCTTCATTTTCTGTTTCTGATTCTACATTCCATTCATGAGCACATTCCGGGCAAACAAAAAGACTTCCATCCTCGTACGTGTATTCGGAATGACATTTAGGGCAATTTGGCAAATTAGACATATGTTTGTTTCCTCCATTCATCCCTGTTATTCTAATACATCCGTGGGTTTCTAGTCTAGGCGGTTATTAATGGTTTAAAAAAAAAGAGTGCCTGACACCAATTCGGGGATGACCGAATTGGTGTCAGGCACCATTCATTTTTCCTATTCTAAATTGCTATGTCGGCCAAAAGCTAGGGTGTGATCCACTTCGTTAAGCTGGCTGAAAAGCAGGCATAAGGTATCAAATAGAATATGAGCGCATTGATCGAATAAAGATCCAAGCGGTTGGATCGTTTTTAACTCATTCTCGCGCCGATATTTTGTCGCTGCGGGTACATGAAGAATCTGCGTTGCCGCCATAGCTAATGGAGACTCTAGATTTGTAGTTACAGCTATTACCGAACAACCAAGTGAATGCGTTTTTTCAGCCGTCCAAACCACATTTTTCGTTGTACCTGAACCCGAAATCGCCACTAAAAGGTCACCTTCAGCAATGGACGGAGTGATCGTTTCTCCGACAACAAAGACGGTTGCTCCCAAATGCATTAAGCGCATCGCAAATGATTTTGCCATTAACCCGGAGCGTCCTTCCCCAATAACAAAAATCCGCTTGGCCTTTTGCAATTGAACCGCTAACTCTTGAAGCTGCTCCTCTTCGACTTGACTGAGGACCGTTTCTACTTCTTTTAATATTGTAGGAATGACTAACATGTTCTATTTCCCTCCGTTTGTAAAATAAGTTGTTTAAATTGTGCCGCTGCCGCTGACGGATTATCCGCTTTTGTAATAGCAGAGCCAATAATCACAACAGCTGGGTTTAAAGACCGTACGAAGTCTTCCATCGAATCTAGGGTAATTCCTCCAGCTGCCGCTACCTGAAATCCTGAAAAATCACTTGGCTTTGTTCCATGATTTTGACTGCCTAATTCCTCTTGTTGGTCCTTACTCACGTGCTCGCAAAATATGGCGTCCTTGTATTTCCTTAAGTCTCTTTTTTGTTGATCAGACGTATTTAACAGATCAATCATGACCTTTTTTTGATAACGATGGGCTACTACCATGCAGGTATCAATTGTTACAAGGGGAGAGACTCCCATGACGGTAGCAATATCAGCCCCAGCATCAAAACACAGTTCAAATTCATAACGGGCATTATCAATCGTTTTTATATCGGCCACAATTTGTTTATTTGGAAATGCTTGTTTCATCTCTTTTATGCTAGCCACACCGAATTCTTTGATTAGAGAAGTACCAACCTCAATCCAATCAATGGAATCCTCTACTTTCCTTGTTAACTCGATGGCTTCAGCTATTTCCATCCGATCCAAAGCAAGTTGTATTTTCATATTCAAACTCCTTTACATGGGGGTTAGATAAATCGGTTTACTAAATCGGTTTATGAATTGATTATACTTCATTTGTAAGCGTTTTTCAATGAACAAAGTGTGCCCGAACCAGTTTTGGTGTCAGGCACTAATGAATCCTTTTACATCATCTTGCTTGGAAAAACAAACACTTCAGGAGGTGTTTGTTCTTTATTAATCTGTTGGAATAACAGTTCGGCCGCCTTTTTTCCCATATCTGTTGCCGGTTGAATGATGAAGGAAATGGGCGCCTCTAGCATGTTGGAGAATGGGATATTATCAAATACAATCAACTCAAGCTCTTTCCCAAGCTTAATTCCCTTTTCTTTTAAAAACTCCCCTACCGCCATAAATACACGATCATTGGCAGCAAAGAGTGCCGTTGGCTTAACCTTTAATGAAAAGAGCTGTTCTAGTTTGCTTTTCATTTCCGAGATACTTGATTCGATAATGAAATCTGAATTTACCTCTAAATCCGCATCTGTTAAGGCCTTTTTATATCCTGCCAATCGATCGATACGAGTACTAACCGATAGCGGCTGCACCACAAAGGCAATATTCTTGTGACCCTTCGCTATGAAATGCTGCAAGGCCTTGTAAGTGGAATCGGTATTATCCGTAATTACTGAAAACACATCAAGATTCTCGACTCTTCTATCTACAAATACAACAGGATAGCCTTGACGCACCATGGTTTTATATAAATCATTATTTTGTCCAGTAGGAAAAATGATCAGACCATCTACCTGCTTTGCTCTCAACATTTCAATATATTTCTTCTCCTTTTCGGGATCATCATCTGCGTTACAGACGATGGCATGCAAATCATGTTGATGACAAAAATCCTCAATGGCACGGCTGATTTCAGTTGAAAAAAAGTGCGTAATATTGGCAACAATGATTCCAACCATAGAGGTCCGCTTTTGCTTTAGACTTCTTGCGATAAAATTGGGCTGGTAACCAAGTTCTTCAATCGCTTCTTCAATTTTAAGCTTGGTTTTCTCCCCCATATATTCAAACCGTTTATTTAAATATTGAGAAACGGTACTTTTTGACACGCCTGCCGCTTTTGCTACATCGGCCATTGTTACTTTTTCCATGCCTATCTTCCTCTTTCCTCTTGGTTCACTGACTTCATTTTAGCGGCAAATCTACTAATTTTCCAGTAATGATCGATTCAAAGTCGTCCACAGGTAAACAAAAGGAGGATGACCCCCTAAATGACAATGCACTTGTTTATAACCAAGTACTCGCCACTTATGGTCATCCTCCCCCTATGCTTACCGTGCTGACTGGACTTCTTCCATTAACTTCCTTGCATTCTCGGTTATCAAACTTAAATAATCATCCGTTAATGCTTTTTTCGGATCAACCAACGAACTTCCGACACCAACAGCAACCGCTCCAGCACGGATATAATCCTTGGCATTTTCCATGTCAATCCCGCCTGTCGGCATTAACGGAATATGCGGCAGTGGACCCGCTAGATTTTTAAAATAACCAGGGCCTACGCTTCCTGCAGGGAATACTTTAATCACATCGGCACCATACTCATAGGCAGTTAGAATTTCGGTTGCGGTAAATGCACCAGGGACACTAATGACCCCATACCGTTTCGTCATCTCGATCGTTTCCTTGCGAACAGTTGGTGAAAAAACAAACTTTGCTCCTGACAAAATGGCTGCACGGGCAGTCTCAGCGTCTAAAACCGTTCCGGCCCCTACAAAAATCTCATCACCAAACACATCGGCCGCTTTTTCAATAATCGCTAATGCTTTTGGGGTTTCCATCGTAATTTCCAGAGCTGTGACTCCGCCTTCTTTTAGGGCATGGGCCATTGGAATGATGGTTTCCAAACTGGCACCGCGAATGACCGCAACAACCGCCCGTTTTTTGATTTCTTCTACTCCCATTTTAAAAACTCCTTTTATCTCTTTTATGTTATATACAATTGGTAACAGCCTTGGAAAAATCCCAAAGCTGTTGACAGTATTTTTATGCACTCATATTTACATCAGATGGTTTGTTTCTTTCCTTTTTTGCCGCTTTTACCGCCAAAATGGTTAAAATAGCGGAAAGGAATAAAGATCCTGCCATGAAGATGTAAGAAGCACCGAATCCACCTGTAGAATCATTTAAATATCCTACGATATAGGAACCAACAAACGATCCTAATGCACCCATGCTGTTAATAAGGGCCATCGCGCCGCCAGCCACGTTACGAGGGAGGATTTCAGGAATGATCGCAAAGAATGGACCATATGGAGCATACATGGCACCACCGGCAATGACTAATAAGACAAATGAAATCCAGAAATGGTCCGTTCCAATGGCATAAGAGGCATAAAATGCGACTGCACCAATTAATAGGAATGGCCAAACAAAGGCGTTTCGATTCAATGTTTTATCAGAGAAATAAGAAGCTACTAACATAAGAATAATGGCTAAAATATAAGGTACAGAAGACAACCAGCCTGTTTTTACAATATCCATATTTGGCGCTGCTTTAATAATAGAAGGAAGCCACATGACAAACCCATATACACCAATGCTCCAAAGGAAATATTGAGCACTTAACAAAATAACTGGTTTCGATTTAAAAGCTTCACCGTAATTTTTAACCGGCTTAATCCCTTCTTGCTCTTTCGCTAATTGCTGTTCAAAATCATTCTTTTCTTGTTCGGTTAACCATTTTGCATCTCTTGGTTTGTCATTTACAACTTTCCACCAAATAAATGCCCAAATAACGGCAGGAAGACCTTCGGCAATAAACATCCATCTCCAGCCCACAGAATTAACTAAATAACCAGAAACAATTGACATCCATAACACGGTTGCAGGGTTTCCTAAGATTAAGAACGTATTCGCACGAGAACGCTCTGCTTTCGTAAACCAGTTACTTAAGAGTACAAGCATGGACGGCATTACCGCACTTTCAACTACCCCGAGGGCAAAGCGTATCACAAATAACAATTTAATATTGGTGATCATCCCTGTGAAAGAAGCTAATAAACCCCAAGCAATCAATGACCAGAAAATAAGGACTTTTGCACTCTTTTTCTCGGCAAAAGCAGCCCCAGGCACTTGGAAAAAGAAATAACCTAAGAAGAATAGCGAACCAAGTAAGGAAGAAGTACCCGCTGTAATGTGAAGGTCCTCCGCCAATCCTGAAGCAGCACCGAACCCATAGTTAGCACGGTCAAGGTAAGCAAGACTGTAAGTGATAAAAGCAATTGGAATCAGACGTAACCATCGTTGTTTGGCAATCGTTTGTTTCATGTTATTTCACTCCCTGTAAGTTTTTTTCTATATATTTTGCTAACTCTTCTTTGGTTGGATAGCCATCGTTATCACCGGGTGATTGAACTGCTAACGAACCAATTGCATTTCCCCTTGAAACCGCATCATGAACGTGAAGACCTTCGAGTAATCCACTGATCACCCCAACTGCAAAGCCATCGCCCGCACCAACGGTATCAACAACCGTTTCGACATGAAAACCGCGTACCGTTCCTTCTTCGGTTGCTGTTTTATAAAATGCTCCCTCTGCACCAAGCTTAATGACGACAAGCTCGACACCCTTTTCTAAATAAAAGGAAGCGATTTCACGAGGCTCCTTAAAACCTGTTAAAATTTCACCCTCAGCCATTCCCGGCAGCACATAATCAGCAAGGAACGCCACTTCATTAATTTCCTTCACCATTTCTTCGTGTGATGCCCAAAGAGTTGGCCTTAAATTCGGATCAAACGAAACCTTTTTGCCATTCTTTTTCATAAATGATAATGCGTGTCTTGCAAAGGCTCTTGCACTTTCCGAGAGGGCTAATGGAATCCCTGTCATATGCAAGTGCCTTGCATTTTGAAAATACTCTTCATTGAAATCCTCGCTAGTTAAGTGGCTCGCTGCCGAACCCTTGCGAAAATATTGAACCTCTGGGTCGCCTTCTAAAACCATGGATTTCAATTGAAATCCTGTCGGATAATTTTTGTCGATCAACACATGGTCAATGTCAACGTTTTCATTTTTGAGCCTTTCGATGACAAATCTTCCAAACGCATCATTTCCGACTTTGCTTGCCCAACCAGAGCGGAGACCAAGCCGAGCAAGCCCAATTGCCACATTGGTTTCTGCACCGGCAAGCTCACGGGTAAATTGGCCAACTTCGTGTAAGGAACCCGGATGATTAGCCATAAACATTGCCATCGCTTCTCCAAATGTAATCACATCTAACTGTTGCATAATAAAGCCTCACTTTCTGTTATCATCTGAATAAACTCTTTTGTTTTCTCCTTTGGTTCGATAGGAAACTCAAGCGCCTTTGTGATTTCAGATGGTAAACTATTCATAACCTTCTCCCAGCTGTGACTCCCATCTTTTTGAAGAGGCACAGTGATGAACTCGCCATGATCATCTTCTACCTGTTTCAAATGCAGATAATGGACATATGGTGAAAGCTTGCTTAATGCATCGTCTACATCCTGACCGGAATAATACCAGTTCCCTGCGTCAAATGTCATTTTTACTGGTGTGTCCTGCTCGGAGGCGCTTTCAAAAAAGGACGTTAATTGATTGATATTCCCGCCATGTAGCGTCTGGTCATTTTCAACTAGCAATTGAATTCCTTGGAAATGGTTCAAAAAGGTATTCAGCTCGATGACATTTGATTGACCTTTATGAAAATGCCCTAGTGATACTTTTATCCATTTAGCTCCAAGTGCTATTCCTTCGTGAAAGATCTCGTTTAATTCCTTTTCATTTAAACCGTGATCTTTTTTCCATAATTCAATCGGAGCCGAGTACACGGTAAAAAGATGATATTGTTCTATTTCTTTTCTAATGCTATCTAGTGGTGGATCTTGGTCCGACAATAATTCACGGCGAATTTCAATTCCGAAAGCACCGGACTCGGCAATGAGCCTAATGAATGAAGTTTGCCCCTTCTTCAACACTTCAAATCTATCATAAGCATTTAACGGGACAATTACATTTTCCATAACGAAGACTCCTTTTTAAAAAGTAATTCTGATAAATCGTTTTAGTAAACCGGTTTAGTAAATCGATTTATTCATATTATAATCCAAATGAAAGCGTTTTTGCAAGAAAAACTTTTTTTCTTTAATTGATACTACTTTGTGGTGCCTGACACCTTAAAAAATACATAATCTACTCTGGTGCCTGACACCATAAAATGGATTCAAATTACTTTGAGGAAAATGTAGAAAAGGTAAAAGGTGTGGAACCCCTAAGTATAGAATCCAAAAAAAAAGACCCCATATAGGAGTTAGAGACCGAAGCTTTTCAACTTCAACTTGTCGATAGATTTTTCTAGTTGCACTTCTACCTTTTCATATTCTTTACGAATGACTCCGACACCCTGTTCCATATCTCGTTGGATCAGGCGTTTGATATATGTCGCAAAGTGGATGTACTGGTTACAATGTTCTAGAAGCTCTCTTTCATAAGGGTCATCGAGGTTGAAAGGGACGGACTTGATCTTTCGATTCAGTTCATTCATCAACAAAGACCGCTTTCCCCATAGAATAAAATCCGAAAGCATTAGCATATTGCGGACTGTATGCTTTGTGTCCGTTTGTCCGGTAGAGGACGGGTCTGATTAGCTTGATATTACTAAAATGCTCTTTAATATATGGCAGAAGATATTCAGCAATTCCTCCGCAAAGATAAGTTGGTTCGTATAAGTTCCACTTGCCTCGAAGTTCCGCCAGGATGGCTACTGCCATTTGTTTTTCTGTCATTTCCATGTCTGTTTCAGCACCGAAAGCAAGGGTCCCGCTTTTCCTGTCAATAAAGTAGCCATCTTCCACTCTTAAATAGTTGAAGGTACCACTTCCGGCGTCGATGATGTTCGCAATGTCCTCCGGCCTGTCTTCCATGCTGAAGTATGCCCCAGACCCTTCAGGAGCGACTTTTACTTCCTCGATGTAAAACGTCTTCCTAACATTGTTCACCGTGATCGTGTGTTCCCCTTTCAGCATGTTCTCCATACTTTCCCTGTCTTTATTCACCATTCCACGGATCGGCTGCCCAATCACTACACAGTTCCCGTCCGTTTTACCATACTGATGAACTGCCACCAGTACCCTGATCTTTGTTTCTTCGTGCGCCTTCGAAATATCTCTCGGCTCTCTTATTGCATGACATTCCCGCCAGGCGATATTCCCCACAAACAGCTTCTCGTCCCCGTACTCGACGATGTAGTCGCCGGCTTCCATTTGGCTGCTATCTGCATTCACCAAATGAAGATGGCGGTAAGGTCCAATTGTTGACCTAAACTTAAACACATCGTCCCTTGTTCTTCCTTTCACCTCGTATGCGCCGGCATCAATCGCTAATATCCATTTGTGAGTCATTTTTTCTACCCCTTTTAACAATATTTTGAAAGTGCACCTATGTCATACAACTAATCTTTTTTCAAACTTAGTATATGAGTGGAGGCCCAAATGTGACACACACAAGTCATACAATACTGTTTATTGGAAAAAAGAATAATCCAATTTGGGGCTACAACAAGAACAACACCTTCTCTTTAAGGAATTAATAAAATTTTTCCCATGCTTTTTCGACTTTCTAGAAAACGGTGTGCTTCTTTGCCATCGTGCAACGGGAAGACTGTTGGTTCGGAAACTATTAATTTGCCCTCCTCTATCCACCGAAACAGCTCATTTGAACGAGCTATTCGTTCTTCTCGGGAGGTCAGCACATTCCATAAGTCTCCGCCTGTCAGAGTTTTTGATGTATCCATAAGCATCCTTGGGTCAACCAATGCTGGGTCGCCCCCTGCCATTCCGTAAAATACGACCGTTCCACCGGTGCGAGTAACCTCAAAGCTATCTTGAAGTGTAGAACCTACTGATTCGTAGACCGCATCGACGCCCTTGCCATTCGTCTCCTTGAGTACTTGTTCCTTCCAGTCATCCTTGTATAAAAAGACTTGATCCGCACCCGCTTCTACTGCTGCAGCTCTTTTTTCAATGGAAGAAGTTAAGCCAATTGCCGTGCCACCAAGTAATTTTACAATTTGAACAAGAAGCTGCCCCACACCGCCTGCTGCAGCATGCACCAACACGGTATCATTCTTTTTTACCGCATAGCTATCCTTCGTTAAATAATGAGCCGTTAATCCTTGAAGCAATACGGATGCCGCTTCTGCAAATGAAATGGTGTCAGGCACTGGTATAGCTTTTTCAACGGGAACGGCTACTAGCTCGGCATTTGCATATGGTACATCGGCAAATGCCATCCGGTCGCCAATGCTGATACCATGGACATCTGATCCCGTCTTTGCTACGATTCCAGCTCCTTCATACCCTAAGATATAGGGTGGCTCTCCGGCTAGATGATAGTTTCCTTTTCTTCTATATATATCGGCAAAATTCAGACCAATTGCTTTCATGCTTAGCAGTATTTCGTCCGAACCAATCACAGGTTCCGCTATATCACCATATTCGAGGACTTCCGGGCCCCCAAATGTTTTGAACATTAGTGCTTTCAAATGAATTACCTCATCTTATTTAAATTTTTATGACTCGCTTATATTAAATAAGATCGTGAAAGGTAATGCAAATAATCGTTACCGTTATTCTAATTTTCCGCGCTCAGGGGTACGATTACTCCCTAATTGTTACTACTGACCCTATTTTTCCGCACTCAAGGGCACAATTACTTCCCAATTATTACCTCTGACCCTATTTCTCCGCACTCAAGGGCACAATTACTTCCCAATTATTACCCCTGACCCTATTTCTCCGCACTCAAGGGCACAATTATATTAATATGTTGACATTCAAGGGATAAAGATAATAAATGAAATAGAATAGCGTTAGGTATAATCCACATCCACTTGTAGTAGAAAAGGAGACATTATCTATGGATAGAAACAAATTTTCAGCAATTGCTCATCGTAACCATGCATTTAGTAATCCAATCAGCGAAGCAAAGATCATGAAGATGCTCGGAATTGTATCGCCTAAAGCATCAGATAAGGTGATTGATATTGGGGCTGGGAAATGCGAATTGTTAATTCGGTTGGTGGAAAACTACCAGGTTACCGCCACTGCAATAGAGTTGTATAACGGGTCCATTGAGGAAGCAAAGCGGAATGCTAGTAATAGAATTCCTGAAGGCAGTATTGAGTTTATCGTGGAAGATGCCAGCACGGCGGTCGAGAGATGTGAGCCAGACGGGTATGATTTTGGGATTTGTATCGGATCTACCCACGCCTTGGGCGGAATGGAACCCACACTAAAAACACTAAAACGTCTTGTAAAGAAAAATGGCCATATTTTAATAGGTGAAGGCTATTGGAAGCAGACTCCCAGTCCTGAGTATTTAGAGGCGCTTGGCGGTGCAGACGAGTCAGAATGTAAAAGCCATGCAGATACTGTGAAGACTGGTGAAGAATTAGGTTTAATCCCACTTTGGTCTTATGTTGCTAATGATGATGACTGGGATGATTACGAATGGCTTTATTCGATGTCGGTCGAGAATTATTGTCTTGAAAATCCAGATGATCCCGATTGTGAAGCGATGCTGCAACGAATTCGTACATGGCGCCGGACCTATTTGGCATGGGGCAGAGATACCTTAGGATTTGGTTTGTATTTGTATCGAAATAACTAGTAGGAAAATATAGAGCAATACCAAGGCTTCATCCACATTTAATCAAACGTTTGATTAATTTTTTCAGGTAAATTTTCTCCTCTTTTTAATCAATCGTTTGATTAGTTTTTTTTCACAAAAAATTACCAACCTCATAAAAACCTTATACACCAAGGCCTCAGACCCTTTTAATCAATCGTTTGATTAGTTTTTCCAGAAAAAGTCTTTACTCCAAAAACCCATATACACCAAGGCCTCATCTCGTTCCAATCAAACGTTTAATTAGTATCATCCCACCTCTGCCATTAGACATTTTATAATCATTTCTGTTATACTATAATAGTTACCCAAGGTAATTATTACTCTAACTAACCATTTAACAAGGGGTGTTTCAAATAAATACTTCTCAAAAATTTTTCCACCAATTACTGATGTTATACCGTCCATTTGAGAATAAACTTAATATCCATCTCGCCGAGCATCATCTCCACAGAGCGCAATGGTCGATTTTATACTACTTATTCAATAATGGCTCGGCAACGCTAGTGGAACTCTCTCATTATTTATATGTAGAGAAGCCCACTGTCACCCGGACCATGAACCGCTTGGAAGAATTGGCCTATGTCGAGCAGGTTCCGAGTAATGATAAACGTGAAAAGAGAACGCAACTGACAGAGCTTGGGAGAAAAGTATATACAGAAGTCCGTGTGACGATTGATCAATATGAAACGGAGATTTTAAAAGGCATCTCAGAGCATGAACAGCTCGAGGCCATCCGCATTATGGGGGAAATTCGTAAAAATATTATTAAATAAGGGGTTTTAAAAAGTGACTCAACCTAGAGCTAAACTGTGGACAAAGGATTTCACCATTGTTTCCACGGTCAATTTTTTCGTAACTTTAGTCTTTTATTTATTAATCGTAATCATCGGTGTTTATGCCGTCGATGAATTTGGTGCTTCTACAAGTCAAGCAGGGCTTGTAACAGGAATATTTATTGTCGGATCTTTAATTGGCCGGTTGTTGATTGGCCGGTTTATTGAGTCAATTGGCCGAAAAAAAACGTTATTCATTGGTATCATTTTATTTATTTTGACGCTACTTTTGTATTTTGTGAACTTCGGGATTACCTTCCTGCTTATTACCCGCTTACTCCACGGGATTGCAGGGGGAATGGTCGGAACTGCTACAGGTACGATTGTGGCCCAGATTATCCCGGCTTCTCGAAAAGCGGAAGGGATCGGCTACTTCAGCATGAGTGCAACACTCGCTACTGCTATCGGGCCATTCATCGGACTTTATATGACCCAGCATACAGATTTCCAAATGATTTTTATTTTCTCGCTTGCTTTAGGGGTTATTAGTTTAATTACAGCATTCTTTGTTGATGTGCCTGCATTAACTGTATCGGTGAAAACATCTGAAGTAAAAGGATTTAAGCTTTCCAACTATATTGAGCCAAAGGCACTGCCTATCGCTGTTATTACACTGGTAGTCGCTTTTTGTTATTCCAGCGTTCTTTCATTTATTAACTTCTATGCGATTGAAATCGACTTAGTTAGTACGGCTAGTTTCTTCTTCCTAGTCTATTCTATCGCAGTATTGTTATCACGCCCGATCACAGGCCGCTTAATGGACCTGAAGGGGGCAAACTTTATTATGTATCCGGGCTTTGTTCTCTTAGCAGCCGGCTTGTTTCTGTTAAGTTCAGCAAGTATCAGCATCACTTTATTGCTAGCAGGTGTTCTAATTGGCCTTGGTTTCGGCAACATGCAGTCAAGCACCCAGGCAGTGGCCGTTAAGGTAACGCCTCCCCATCGAATGGGTTTGGCGACATCGACTTTCTTTATCTTTCTTGATGCAGGACTTGGATTCGGTCCATATATCCTTGGATTTATTATTCCATTAACCGGCTTTAGCAGCCTGTATGTAATCTTAGGTATTGTCGCCCTGGCAACCTCTATTCTTTACTACTTTCTGCACGGCAAAAAGGAACGTTCAGGAAGGACGATTATGACTGGACCAACCCCCGACCCTAATTGATTTCAGGTAACCGGCCCATCGAAGGCACGCATAAAACCGGTTTATAGCAAATATGATAAACATAAGAATCCTAATTAAAGGGGTCGGTAGATATGATAATTTTTAATAAAATTGCATTATCATTTGTTGTCTTTTTTTCCTTCAGTATTATCATAAATACTTATTTGGGTGAAAAGGAACGGGTCCAATCTAATGTTATTTACTTTGTTATGAACGGGTTTGCTTATATTGTATCTGCCTTAGAAGTTGAAAAGGATAAACTGAGTTTAGAAACGGCAGAAATATAGTGTGAATTTCAAATAAAGTTCCAATTGCCCTTGAACCAAAGGGAATATTCTGATATATTTACTATCAATTAAATATTTTCTTACTTCACGTTTTTTGAAGTGAGGATAGAGGCGCAAAGACCATTAGTACACAATATGAGGATAATGAGATCCAATGATGATTGTGAAAAGGGGAATTTGCCGAAGCTTCAATGAATCTCATTGGTCTTGAAGCTGGTTCTGCTATTGAAAAAATACAGAACTGTCATATAGGAAACTATATGGAGGGCTATCTTACGCACGGGAACTTATTTTTTTTATGTTTCTACTGCAACAGCGAACCCTCGTTGTTGCTTTTTTGCGTTAAATTATGAATGGCCTTACCCACCTCTAAATTTTAAAAAAATTTTAATTAAAGGGTGAGAAATGATGAATTTTGGCCAAGTTTTAACCGCTATGGTTACACCATTTGATCAAAATGGTGAAGTAGATTTTAACGCGACTAGAACACTTGTTGATTATTTAATTGAAAATGGTACCGATGGAATCGTAGTTGCTGGTACAACCGGAGAATCTCCTACATTAACAACGGAAGAAAAAGTCGCTTTATTTAAATTTGTTGTCGACGCTGTCAATGGAAGAGTTCCAGTTATCGCTGGAACTGGCTCAAATAACACGAGAGCTTCTATCAGCTTAACAAAGCTGGCTGAACAAACAGGAGTCGATGGGATTATGCTTGTTGCTCCTTATTACAACAAACCATCCCAAGAAGGCATGTATCAGCACTTCAAAGCGATTGCTGAATCTACACCTTTACCGATTATGCTTTATAATATCCCCGGCCGAAGTGTGGTCAACCTGTCGGTAGAGACCATTGTTCGACTTTCACAGATTCAGAATATTGTCGCCTTAAAAGAAGCAAGCGGTAACTTAGATGCTATGGCTGAAATTATTAGCCAAGCACCAAGTGATTTTACCCTTTATAGTGGTGATGATGGCTTAGCACTGCCGGTTTTAGCCATTGGTGGAGCTGGAGTGGTTTCCGTTGCTTCCCATGTCATTGGTAATGAAATACAAGAAATGATTAATCATTTTAAAAATGGGAATGTCCAAGATGCAGCTAGTGCCCATCGCCGTCTTCTCCCGATTATGAAAGCATTATTTGCGGCACCAAACCCAGCACCGGTAAAAGCCGCATTGAATATGAATGGAGTGAACGTTGGGGGTCTTCGCCTGCCATTGCTCCCGTTAACCACCGAAGAGCAAAGAACACTACAAGGTGTTCTCCCAGCGAGCAATGTAAAGGTATTAATCTAAATACCGATAAAAATAGCTGCCAAACTCCGTAAAAAACCGGGTATTTGGCAGTTTTTTTTGTGATCGACAAAAGTTTTACCTCCCCTTTTCCGATAAAGTAAATCCCTAAGGGCATACTATTCTTATTTACTTGGAATAAGGAGGATATTAACTTGCGAACTAATGATAATAAATTATCTATTTTCGCCTTAGGCGGCATCAATGAAATCGGTAAAAATATGTATGTGGTTCAGTACGCAGACGATATTTTTATCATTGACTGTGGTGGTAAGTTTCCAGACGAAAGTTTATTAGGAATTGATTTAATTATCCCCGATATTACTTACTTAGAAGAAAATCAGGAGAAAATCCGCGCTCTAATTGTGACCCATGGGCACGAAGATCATATTGGCGGTATTCCTTATATCTTAAGAAAATTGAATATTCCTATCTACGCTACCCATTTTACACTTGGTTTAATTGAATTAAAGATTGATGAGCATCGTCTCCATGGAAACACCAAACTCATGACAATTGACTCTAATTCAAAACTTGAGTTTGGAGAAACCACTGTATCCTTTTTCAGAGTAAGTCATAGTGTTCCTGATTGTCTCGGTATTGTCTTTCATACACCTGAGGGTAATGTAGTGCATACCGGGGATTTCAAGTTTGACTTAACGCCTGTGAATAATCAACATTCAGATATTCATAAAATGGCCGATATCGGTCAGCAAGGTGTCTTAGTTTTAATATCTGAAAGTACCAATGCTGAGCGTAAGGGGCTAACACCGTCCGAGCAAATGATTGGTGGCAATTTGGATGAAGCCTTTATGAAAGCTGACGGGAAAATCTTTATCTCTACTTTTGCATCGAATGTGAATCGTGTTCAACAGGTGGTTGCCGCGGCGATCAAGGCCAATCGAAAGATCGCTCTTCTTGGCCGGAGCATGGTCAATGTGGTCTCTGTCGCGATTGAACGTGGTTATTTAACTATTCCCGATGGGATGATCATCGAACCACGTGAAGTCGATCGACTTTCTCCTGAAAAGGTGGTTATCCTTTGTACGGGTAGTCAAGGAGAGCCAATGGCTGCCCTTTCTCGTCTAGCGAGCGGAAACTTTCGTGATGTCTCCGTTTATCCCGGAGACACGGTTATCTTAGCCGCATCTCCAATACCAGGAAATGAAAAGGACGTTTCTCGGATCATTGACAATTTATTTCAACTGGGCGCCAAAGTTATCTATGGATCCGGAAGTTCAACGGGTATGCATGTGTCCGGTCATGGCTATCAGGAAGATTTAAAACTCATGCTTACCTTAATGAAGCCGACCTATTTCATTCCGATTCACGGTGAATATCGAATGCTGCACCACCACCGGTTGTTAGCCGAGTCTGTGGGAGTTGAGAAGGGAAATACCTTCATTATCAAAAATGGTGATGTTGTCGATGTTGAAAACCATGTGGCCCGTCAAACACGGTCAATTCCAGCAGGAGATACGTATGTGGACGGGATGGGTGTTGGCGATGTCGGGGACATTGTGTTACGAGACCGTAAACAGCTTTCTGAGGATGGCATGCTCGTAATTGTGATAACCATTAGTAAAGGTGACCGAAGGATTATATCCGGACCTGACACCATTACACGTGGTTTCGTGTACGCAAGAAATTCGGATGAACTTCTAAAAGAGATTAACCGCCTTGCTAAGAAAACCATTAATGACCTGCAAAGCGAGAATATCCGGCAATGGAATGTAATCAAACAAAACATAAAAAAATCTGTTGGACAATATGTATTCACACAAACAAAGAGAAAGCCAATGATCCTCCCTATTATTATTGAAATATAAAACAAAAAAATGGTGTCAGGCACCATGTGAAAATTTCACATGGTGCCTGACACCTCATTTTTTATCCGGTTGGTAATTTTATTCTATCTATGATGGTTGTCAGGTAATTTCTGACTGTGCTAATTTTTGTCTGTCTCTCGACTAGCGGTTGGAACATTTCGATGTCCTGTTCGTTTTGGTTTGAGTGTTCATCGATTAGTTCGGAGCAGTATATTCGCTGTCCATTGATGATACTGCGAATCGATCCTACTAATTCCTCACTCGGGCTATCCTTCAATAAATACCCGCTTACATCCGCTTGTAAGGCCCTTCCATAATACCCACTCCTGGCAAAGGTTGTTAGGATTATAACCTTACAACCAAATGACCTTAAAGCCTCAGCTGCCTCAAGACCGCTCATTTCGGGCATCTCTATATCCATGATACAAATATCAGGCTGCATTTGGCGCACTAGTGCAAGGGCCTCTTCCCCATTGCTCGCCTGCCCGACTACTTCCATATCCTCTTCCAAATTGAGGAGAGAACCAATTGCCCCTAGCAGCATTTCCTGATCCTCAGCAATAACAATTCGAATCATATAAGTTCCCTCCTTATCTGTCAGCTGTTATGTAAGTAACAACTCCCCTTAAATTAAGGGGAGCAAGCCTTTATTGATCTAGTTAGATTTCAGGTTTAACTTGTACGGAAAACCTCTTTTTAGCTAAAGCTTTGACTTCTCTAAAGCTCACAAAATTCTTTCTTTCCTCATCCCACAAACGGAAACGTAGTGACTTTAAGCTTGTAGCAAGAGAAATGGTTGGTACGTTTTGTAACGGAGGCGTATTATTATGTGCTTCCTCCAATTTATAGTTAGGCACCCGTGGGCTTAAATGATGAACATGGTGGAAACCAATATTCCCAGTGAGCCATTGCAATACTTTTGGAAGCTTATAGAAAGAACTACCCTCTACTGCGGCTTTTACATATTCCCACTCTTTGTCCTCTTCAAAATAAGAATCTTCAAAAGTGTGCTGTACGTAAAACAACCAAATACCAGCAGCTCCGGAAATCATAAAAATTGAACCTTGTACGAGTAGAAATGCCTGCCATCCGATTGCCCAACAAAGCAAGGCAATCAAAGCAACGATTAGAACATTCGTTAAATAAGTGTTGTTACGTTCCTTCTGTTTTGCACCTTTGCGGTTAAATCGATTTTTAAGAAGGAACACATAAATCGGTCCTAATCCAAGCATGACCAATGGATTGCGGTAAAAACGGTAGGCTAGACGAAGTCTAAGTGGTGCAGCTAAATATTCATCTACTGTAAGTGTCCAAATATCACCGGTTCCGCGTTTATCCAAGTTACCACTTGTCGCATGATGGACAGAATGCTCATGTCCCCATTGATCAAACGGGAAAACCGTTAACACACCCATCGCAGTTCCAACGATTCGGTTGGCCCGGCGACTTTTAAAGAAGGAATGATGGGTACAATCATGAAAGATGATGAAAATTCTCGTTAAAAATCCTGCCGCTACCACTATTGGAACTAATGCTAACCAATAGGAAACGGATAGGCTTAAAAAGGCAAGGTACCACAAGCCAATAAATGGTACGACCGTGTTAATAATCTGCCATACACTTTCTTTTGTCGTAGATTGTTCAAAGGGAGCAACTTGTTTTTTTAAAGTTTTCGTATTTTGTAAAGTCATTTTATTTGAATTCCCTTCCTTCGTTTCGTTATTAACCAAAGTATAAACGAAGGAATTTGTCCATGTTAGTAGCAGGTGTCATGTACAGGGTATGACAAATGTCACATTTCGATAAATTTTTCATCAAAAAAGTGCCTGACACCAGACGTAGCAGCACTTCTGGGTCATGACACTTTTTTTGATAAAATAAATTTTTCCTTTTCTTTAGCCAGAAAAATTCGATTCCCCATTTAAATTAGAGCGAACAGTGCTAGTCACTGTTCGTTTTTTACAATATATCAAGTATAATGGAGCATATTCAGATTATGCATACGATATTTCTTTGCGAGAAATCCTATAGATAAGCCGGATAATACAAATAAACGAGGTTAATACATGAGCGAAAAAAGTTTTACGGATTATAATTTAAGTGAAGAAATCACAAGAGCACTTGCCATTCTAAAATACGACACTCCTACCGACGTTCAAACGGAAGTCATTCCATTAGCTTTGAATAATCAGGACCTGGTCGTAAAGTCGCAAACTGGCAGCGGCAAGACCGCCTCCTTTGCGATACCTATTTGTGACATGATGGAATGGGAAGAAAGAAAGCCACAGGCCTTAATTCTTACCCCAACTAGAGAGCTTGCTGTTCAAGTTCGCGACGATGTAACGAACATCGGCCGATTTAAGCGAATTAAAGCGATGGCCGTTTATGGAAAAGAACCTTTTTCGAAGCAAAAAGAAGAATTGCAGCAAAAAACGCATGTCGTGGTAGGTACACCGGGACGTGTTATGGACCATATTGACAGAGAAACCCTCGTCCTAGACGAAATAAAGTATCTTATTATTGATGAAGCGGATGAGATGCTGAATATGGGTTTTATCGACGAAGTGGAAGCCATTATAAAAGAACTTCCTTCAGACAGAGTCACGATGGTATTCTCGGCTACCTTACCAAAGGATGTTGAAAACCTCTGCCATAAATATATGAACAATCCTGTGAATGTCGAGATTGCCTCTACTGGAGTCACTACAGATACGATTGAGCATCTGTTAATTGAAGGAAAAGAAGATGACAAGCTATCGCTTCTAAAAGATGTGACGGTCGTTGAAAATCCAGACAGCTGTCTTATTTTTTGCCGAACAAAAGAACATGTGGATACCGTATATTCGGAATTGGAAAGCTCCAATTATTCTTGTGAACGACTCCATGGTGGATTGGAACAGCAAGATCGATTTGCGGTTATGGATGGCTTCAAAATGGGGAATTTTCGCTATCTCATCGCAACGGATGTTGCCGCACGAGGAATTGATATTGATAATGTAACCCTGGTCATCAATTATGACGTCCCTATGGAAAAAGAAAGCTATGTCCACCGAACAGGAAGAACGGGCCGTGCGGGTAATGAAGGAAAAGCGATTACGTTCGCCACACCGTATGAAGGAAAATTTGTCCGAGCAATTGAAAGATATATTGGCTTTGAGATCCCTAAAATGGAGGCTCCAAAACCGGCTGAAGTGGCTAGAGCAAAAGAGGCTTTCGAGGAAAAAATCAGCGGACGACGGGTCGTAAGAAATAATAAAACCGCCCGGATTAATCAAGGCATCACGAAACTCCATTTCAACGGTGGAAAAAAGAAGAAGATGCGCGCGGTTGATTTTGTTGGAACAATCGCAAAAATTCCAGGAGTTACTGCCGATGATATTGGCATTATCACTATTCAGGATCAAATGACCTATGTTGATATTCTTAATGGAAAAGGCTCACTCGTCTTACAGGCGATGGAGAATGCAACGATTAAAGGAAAGAAGTTAAAGGTTAGCAAGGCAATTAAATAATAAATGCTTTATTAAGGACGATTATGGGACCATAATTGTCCTTTAGAGTTTTATAAATCCCTGCATGAAAAATTTCATGCAGGGATTTATAAAACAGAATATGAATACTCTATTTAATACCACGACTTCAACCTGATTTAATCAAACGTTTGATTAGTTTTTCCTTTTTTTAACTTTTGTGTCGAAAATAATTAAGAGTATCAATTAAGGAAGAATTAATAGAAAATATTGGATTCCAGCCTAATTGAATAAGTTTTAAAGGTTTTTCTTCAACAACCAGATCATCAACACCATCGGTTAGCGCTCTAACCTCAAAGTCTATATCTGTAAAGTTTTTATATATTTGAATCAAATCCCTAATTGAATGGCTTTTTCCTGAGGATATTTCATAAACTTCCCCTGCAATCCCTTTATTAAAGAGCACTTCATAAGCGCTTATAACATCGCGAACATCTATGAAATCACGCTTAGAATTTAAGTTATTTACTACCAACACTTTGTCTAACATGTTCTTTTCCATTTGAGCAATTTTATTGGCAAAAATGGAATTAACACCATTGGAACTACCTGGTCCTATTATATTAGATGGTTTTGCAATTACGATGTTCATTTTGTACAATTTTACCCAAGCTTGTGAAATTAGTACCTGAAGTGTCTTACTAAGACTATAGGGATGTGTGAGATTTGATATTTCATTGGGGCTAGTTTGGAGAGCAGAACCGACAATGACAATTTTACAAGTTGGATTTAGTTGCCGGGTAGCATCAATGATATATAGTGATGATAACAAGTTGGTTTCTAATGTTGTAATCGGGTCATTCCAAGAATCACCAACATGGTTGAGTCCTGCTAAATGTAATAAGAAATCAGGTTTTACTTTTTTTATTAAATGATTCACATCATTCTTATTTGTTAGTTCACAGTATTCTGTTTTTATCCCTTTACATCCATCAAAAGGTCGGTTTCTAGTAACAGCTGTTATGTCATATCCTAATCCGGAAAAATGTTTACATGCATGTTCTCCGGTAAAACCGCTTGCCCCAGTAATTAGCAACTTTGGCCTCTGATTCATCATTTTGCCTCCATATGATAAAATTACTGTAAAAATTTTGATTTAATCAACAATTTTTTTATTTCCTCATGGGTCATTAAATCATCATTCGAACTATAAGATGACATATTTATTGGTTGACAGTTTGAGTACAGTTCCCTTACTTCTGAAAGGTTTACCTCAGGAAGAACAACCAAATATTCTTGGTTATAAACAACTGTATCCTCTATTTCATGGTGTGATACAAGTACTTCATGCAGTTTCTCTCCTGGTCTTGAACCAGTTTCAATAATATTGACTTCTTTTCCAAAATGTTCAATTAAAACTTCGGCTAAATCAATTATTCTGCATGCTGGCATATTTATGACAAAGATCTCCCCGCCCTTACCATCAGTAGCGGCCTTTAATAAAAGCTTGATTGCATCTTCTTTAGTTAAAAAGAATCGTGTCATCCGTTTATCCGTAATGGTAATTTCATTTTTAATTTTTATTTGATCGATAAATAAATGGAGAACACTTCCGTTTGTTCCGAGAACGTTACCACCTCTTACACAAACAAACTTCGTTTTTGAACTAAATAGATTTGCATGTATAATTAATTTTTCACTTATTGCTTTTGTAAAACCATAGAAATTTGCTGGATCTGCCGCTTTGTCAGTTGATACATTAATCACCTTTTTTACTTCATTAAATATAGCTGCATCAATCACATTTTGAGTGCCAGTAACGTTTGTTTTAAGTGCTTCCTTAGGGAATTCTTCACAAACTGGAACATGCTTCAAGGCCGCAAGGTGGAAAACATAATCGACACCTTTACAAGCCTGGAATAAAGCATCCCTATCCCGTATATCACCTATCCGAAAACTTAACCTTGAGTCTTCAATTTCTCTTCTCATCTTAACTTGACTATCTTCGTTACGGGAAAAAATGATTATTTCTTTTGGATTATAGGTTAATAATTGGAGTGTAAGCTCCTTCCCCCAGGAACCTGTCCCCCCAGTTACTAAAATGACTGCGTCTTTAAACATCTATAAATCCTCCTATTAATTAAGCTTTAATATTAATACCTTTAAAAATGGCTTCCCAGTAATGGTCATTGCCATGCCATTTTTCTTCATTAGGAAGCTCTATGGCACATACATTTTTCACAGGCCAGTCTTTTTCAATTAGGTCTTTGGTATTCGTATGGTTTACAAGAAGAATATGGAATTCATTTTTCACCAATTTCGATAACACTGACTCAAGTTCCAGCAATTCTTCAAAGGTTCCTTCTGTTCTAATAAACAGGATACGTTTTCCGTTGGAAAGTATATCTAAGAATCTCTGAATTCTTCGGTCAAATTTGGCTCTTACCTCAGGGTAAGTGGCTAAATTAGTAAATGTATTTTTGTCTGCAATAAAATCATGACTTGAAACGATCTGATAGGCCATATCAGTTACAACAAGGTGGGGCTCGGAGCTGTCTACACCAGTAGCATAGCCTGAAGGTATTAAATTTGGCAGGTCCATATAACCAATGAATCGATTTTTCAATAGACTACTAACGCTAGACAATGAAGGGGATGACATCCAGTCCAATGGTCCCGCGAAAGGTCTTAAATTGTTTTGTCTTAGTTGAAGGGCTGCAAGGCACAAATCCCCCAAACTGTATATCGTATCGTACTCTCCTTTTAAATCTTCTAATCTCATAAAAAGTAATCAGCTCCTTACATTAATAAAATATTAAATATTTACCTGTGTTATTAAATGCAAAAATAAAATAAATGATAGGGCTAATACGCTGTATTCAATAAATTTTATATAAAAAATATAAGACCGTTATCACTTTATTGTGATAACGGACCCTTTTAAGGATTAATTTTTTTCTTGTTTTGATTAATATGTTTCCTAATATATTTTCTACTTGTTATCTCCATAATTAATGGGTTAGGAAGTCGATATTCATCAGGTACCGTATCTTTAATTTGCTGAAGGACCTGATGATCAACTACCACTTCTGGATTGAACACTTTTAATTCAAAAAAGGAATTATATTGGTCTGCTTTCATCGGCTCAAAGATTTGCAGGGTCTTTGGATTAGGTAACTTAAAGTCTTCAGTCAAGACTCCATTAATTGGTTTCCAAACGTTAGAATCCACAATTATATTTGGTGTAGGAGTATTTGTGGAAAATAATAAATCATAAAAAGCACTGTTCATTGGTTTGAACGTCATCTCCGCAAATGGGCTGGGAAGCAAATAATTTTCAGGCACAGAATGTTTAATTGTTTTCCAAATCTCAGAATCCACGAATATTTCAGGTGAATTTATAGGTGTTGAGAACATCGAATAATAGGAATCGGCTTCCATGGATTTAAAGGTTCTCTCAATAAAAGGATTTGGCAGTATATAGTTATCAGGAGTAGTATTTACAATAGATTCCCATATTTGAGGATCTACAAATACTTTAGGAGATGGTACCATTGTGTGAAAAAGGGAATGATAAACATCGCCTCTTAATTTTTTTAAGGCATTCAATGTGTCTGGATTAGGGAAAACTAATTCTTGGGGAACCGAATCGATAATTTTTTCCCATTCTATGCCGGAAACAAAAACATTTGGACTTGAGACGGGGATAGAAAACAAAGAATTATATTCATCCGAATTTATTAAAAACACTTGGGAATTTTCATCGGTAGGATGGTTTAATCGCACAGATTTTTGGGTTCTTGACCAGACTTTTTGAGTCTTTGACCAGATGTTTTCCAACCAAACCTTACAATTGGAGAAACAAACGAGAAGATATTGATTAATTATTAGGTTCAGATGCTCCATTACTCTCGTCCTTCCCACGTTTGGAAATCGCACTATTATAAATTTCGATTAAATGTTTAACTCCTTTATCTAAAGACCAATGAGTCATTCCCCATTTTTTGGCGTTTGCCCCAAGCCTTTTTCGATATTTTTCATCTTCAAGCAACAAATTTAGTTTTTTGCAAAGGATTTTAATATCTCCTGCAGGAGTAATCAACCCTGTAACTCCATCCTCAACAATTTCTGGCAATCCACCAACATCATTAACAATTATTGCTTTACCAGCAATTTGGGCTTCTATTACAGACAAAGGCTGATTTTCTAGGAGACTAGGCAGAACAAAGATATCCGATTTCGCTAACAAGGATGGAATATCATCTCTTTTTCCAAAAAACAAAATGTCATCTTCCAAACCAAGGTTTTTACTTTGTACTTTTAAGTCAGCTTGCTTATCGCCGTTACCAACAATCCAGCATACCCAGTCATTACGTATTTTTTTTAATTCACTTAAAGCAGATATTAAATGATCGACCCCTTTTAGTTCTACCAACCTGCCAGAATAAATAATTACTTTTTTGTCCTTCGGACGTATGATTGATGATTTTTTCTTCGACCGTTTAATAAAATTCTCAGTATCAAAACCATAATGCAGTACTTTAATTTGTTCATTTGGAACATGGAATTCATTTGTTAATATATTTTTTAGCCACTCATTTGCAACAATGGTGACTTCTGCAGATGTAGCTCCTAGCTGCTCTAGCTCATCATAATATGCTCTAGCCATAAACGATGTATTTGAGCTATGAATTGTATTCAATTGATGCCTTATTTCATGAGCTACAGAACCATGAAGAGTAGCAACCAGAGTGGATTTTTCAGGCCTAACCCTATCTATGGAGGCAGTTGAAATTACGTCATGTGTATGAATCACATCATATTTTTCCAACCCTAAATAGGCAGCGCTTAACTCATAGACGTATCGGTGAAATTCAGTATATTTTACTAAATCATTGGCATAAATTGCAGGGTAGGTTTGTGCGTTTAGTTTTGCATTTAATAATGGGAGAATCTTATCGCTATCTACTTTTCGGTTTTCATTTACAATGTAAACAGAAATATTATCCTCATCATAACCAAGCATATCAACTTCATGTCCCAGTGATTCAAGCTTTTTCCTAAGTTGAACCATATAACTCCATACTCCTCCTACATGTGGAATAGGCCAATAGGTTGCAAGCAGTATTTTCATTTACATCTCTCCTATATCTATTGATATATCATAACAATATGGGAAGATAGTCAATATGGTATAGGCCGTTAACTTAGTTTAGTTTTATATTATATATTTTTTATTTATACGACTCATAAATATGATGTCCCTTTTTAATAATCCATTATATTTATTTCAAAGGGAATAAATGCAAAATGGGCATATGTATTAACTTAATAAAAATCAACTCGTCTATCTATATCTCATTTTACATATTTTACATATGTTGTATTGAAATATTATAAGGAGGAAATATAATGGGCCTAAAAATTATTAAGCTTGCCGTTACATCTGATACTAAAATTGCTTTATCCCCCACTGTTACACGTTTTTTTTATGAAGTGCTTGAGCCTTTGTCACAAATAACCACCTTGAGAATTGATGCTGCTGGTTTTTTAGATGACTCTGGTCATAATGTTGATTCATTACCGTCCTTAAATCTAAATAATAGCTATTTTAATGTTTATATCAATGGTGTTTTGCAAATGGACGATAATTTCGCTTATACTGCTGGTGAAGAAGGTATTGGGAACCTTCTCATTTCAATTCCAGATGGTTCGGAGATTGCTGCAGGAACTCCTATCATTTTAGAAGTTGTAAACTTTAACCCCTCCCTTAAGACCACTTTTGAGACATAACTTTTCACAAGATGACATTAAATAAATAAATAAATAAATAAATAAATGAATAGGAAATAAAGGCTACTAAAAAAAGTGTTATAAACACCTTTTGAGTTAGCCTTATTTTATTCAAAAATATTAGACTATTAAATTATTTCCCTACGGTGTCTTCTGACCAATGTTCCCCCATGTGGAGCAATTTGGCTCATGTATAGCCCTCCAATCATAGTTTATTTATGGTCATTTGATGAAATCGCGAGCGTATACAAAGCAAGGAAATTTTTCACCATTTTATCCATTGACCATCGATCTTTTGCCCATTCCTTCGCGCGGTTTGCAAACTGTGTCCTAATGTCGGGATTGTCGAGAAGATAATTAATGTGCAAGTATAGTTGATGGCTGTTTCCTGCCGCTGCCACCAATCCATTTTCCCCGTTTATTACCATTTCAGGCAGTCCTGATGCATCGCTGACGATTACCGGAACACCGCTAAGCTGTGCTTCCATGACAGAATGCGGCTGAGTATCCTGCAGGCCGGGAAGAACAAAAATATCTGCTTGTCTAAGAAAATGCGGGACATTATCCGATACTCCTAAAAACTTGACATCGCCCTCAAGGCCCATATTAATACATTGTGCTTGTAACTCATTCTGTAACAATCCTTCACCAAGAATCCAGCACTCCCAATCACTTCTGTAGAGTTTTAAAATAGCAAGCGACTCTATAAGATGCTGTAGTCCTTTAAGGTAAACCAGACGGCCTGTAAAAAGGATTACCTTTTTATTAGGTGGACGGCTAATGGACGTTTCACCTTCTGAACGTTTTAAATAGCCTTCAATATCCATTCCGTATGGAAAAGTAAACAGCTTGTCAGCTGAAACGGAAAATTCATTTATAATTTTTTCACGCATCCAGTTTGATTGAGTATGGATATAATCACTACAATGGTAACCCGAATATTCTAAAGCTTTATGATACTCATACTCAAATCTGTCTTTAATTTGCTCATCCGTTAAATAGCGGTTCCCCGTTTTTAGATGGTAGAATATTGCCCCTGAGAGGTTGCCGTGTGCACTGGTAACTAAAGGAATATGCTTTGGTTTTACCCTGCTCATGGCAAGTGCCGCTATGACATCCTGTGCATGGATAATATCGTATTGGTGAAGTCCGTAATACAAGGATGATAATTCCAGGCTGTAACGATATAACTCAGTATGGTAAATCCAATAGTTGGAGTGTAATGTGGGGAAGGCCTCTGTTAATTTTCCCTTAATATAAGGAGAAAGCTGGGAGATTTCAACTTCTGGCTGACGTCCAATGATGCGATATTTGGTAGCTTCAGGGTTGTGACTGAGTACATCTACGGTATGTCCTAATTGTTCAAGCCGATTTTTTAATTGCGATACAAACCTCCAAATCCCGCCAAGTGCAGGAAGTGGATAGTAAGAAATCAATAAGACTTTCATTTTATTAAACCCTCATTTGGGGGATAAAACTTTTTGATTGTTTCTGCTAGTTGCGGATCAGGAATAGTAAGCTCCAATGCCGAACTATCCTTTAAATGTTTCCAAAGATCAAAATCCTTTACAGATAAATTCGCAGGTTGCTGCTGTTCTGTCATTTAAGCCACCCTTTCATTAAATAACTTTGAATATTTTATTATTGGTCATTCATTGGCGCTGTGAATGGAGTAAATAGCGTTCATATCATAATCCTCAAGTTGCTGTTCCCATAGTAATTTTTCATTTTTTAAATCATAGCAAGCAATTCTGGTCGGAAGAACTCCATACTCACCTTCCCAAAGGGGTAATGGAGTGTTAAATCCAAAAACCCCACATATCGTGGAAATATTTAATGAGTTTTATCCATCCTTTCCAAAGTTCGCCTTTAATAACTGTTTTGATACAAGTCAATTTAGCTACCAATCCCATCCTGTCAGCAATCAACCCATCATTGCTTGGACTGGGAGGATTGAGGATAATAAGAATTGGAGAGAATTTCTCCACATCGGCCATCAACTTATTAACCAAAATTATTCAAATCTAAAATTATATATGTTTGAAGATCCTTCGTTATCAACAGCAAAAGAAAGAAAGGATTTTCACCAATTAATTCAAGGGTTGAATCTTGGAAACAATCTTACAATCCATTCAAATATCCCCCATAAAAAAATGGCTGACTACTTTTCGATTATTGGCGATTCAGGCGGCTTTCTTTGTTCGACCTCTAAAGTAGAAGGTGCCCCGTACGCAATTCTCGAAGCAATGAGCTGCAGATGTCCGATATTAACCACAGATTCTGATGGAGTCAGAAGCTCCATTATTCATAACCAAACTGGCAAGTATTACACCATTGGGAATATTGAAGAAGCAGTTCGAGAGGCTAATGAACTTATGACAAATCAATACTTGCGGGAATATATACGTGCGACAGCACTTACACATGTAAAACAAGAATTTAATCCAGAATTATATAGCAGGCATTTTGCCGAAATGTTAACCAGTTTAGGGATCGTCCTTAAAAAGTGAAATAAATAAGTTTCTCAAGTCCTTTTTTAGGACTGGGTATAGGAAATAATAAATGATGTAGTTAATCCTTTAAAAACAATTGAACCGGTTTAGTATGGATGATGTAAATCACCCTGCTAAACCGGTTTTTTATGTCGGCCGGAAATCATTTATTTTTGGTTTCCATCCAATTCTTTAATGCTATTAACATCTGTTTATAATCTGGATTTACATATTTAAAATCAGTTCTAGTGTTTTTAATCGTCCGATCAAGTACGGTTGCATGATCAGGGATGATATCAACATCATTTTTCCTAAAAACTTCCTGAATTAATTTAAGTAACGAGTACTTTGAAATCCTTTGTGTTGAACCCAAATGATATAAACCTGTAATTTGATGTTTGATCATTTCTTCTGTTGCCTTAGCTAGTTCAAGAGTTGTTACTCCATTCCATAAGACGTTTTTATACCCTTTTATTTTTCCTGTTTGTTTCATGAACCATAAAAACAATCCAATTCCATCCTCTTTTTTTTCTGGACCAATTATGGAAGTGCGGATTGTCAAGTGCTTATCACTGATAACTTCACCCAATTGTTTAGATTGGGCGTAGACCGAAGTACCATCCGGAAAATCATCCTCTGTATATTCTCCTCTTAATCCCGAAAACACACAGTCTGTACTAATATGAATTAATTTCCCATGGTGGCGCTCAATATATTTTGCTAATTGATGAGGAAGTAAGCTATTTACCTGGAAGGCTAGAAGAGGGTTATTGGCTGCATGATCATTCAAAATACCAACACAGTTGATGATGATATCAGGTTTTAACATTTCAATAGTTTCTTCAACCCTTTTTAAATCAGTAACATCCAAATATATACTTTTTTTATCATTAACATCCCTTGAAGTATAGTGTACCTCATATTGTGTTTTGTCCATAAAATATTCAGTCATCATATGTCCGGCCATACCTTTTCCACCAAGTATGAGTACCTTTTTTATTAAGTCTTTCTGATATTTTTGTTCTTCCCAGTCTAATCGAAAACCAGCCTCTGGCTGTCATAGAAGCACAAATTGCCGAAAGAGCTATAATAGTTAGTGATACAGGTGGGTTGCCTGAAATGGTGGAGCATGGGGTAACAGTTATAATAACTCCTGCTGGAGATTCAGAGATCTTATGTAAAAATTTGAATCTATTACTCAGTAACGAAAAGTACAGAAAAATTTTAGGATCCAATGCCCAGAAATGGGGAATGAAACATTGGATTCCGGAAGAGGCCGTTGAGAAAGTTTTGAATGTATATCAAAGTGCAATCTCTAAAAGGAGAAAATAGTTAAGTAATTTATATGCGGAGGAACGCGAGGAATGACACAAAAGCAGGATCCAATTAGGGATTCTGCTTATTATAATTACTACACAAAAATTTAATTCTTTTATTTCTTTCATCACTTTTGGATTGTACGAACTCACCAAAATAGTGTGTCCCATTCTTAGTTTTGGGTGTTTTCAATAAAATTTAAACATTTGTAAAATAATAGGCGCTCCTTTTGCTGGAATGTCATCCGTAAGGAAAGTAATTTTTCCTTCTTCAATTAGGTAACATGTTTTGGGTTGTAAAATTCCATTTATAAACAGATTGATAAATGATATGTTTCTTGGATCTAAGATCTTTTGTTTTCCGTAACCCATTAAGGCATCTTTTTCTGTGTAAACCCTTTTGAAGCCATCCGATAGGGCATAAAATTCAATAGTATCTACCTGTTTACGACTAACATAATATTCTTGTCTTTCTATCACTGGAAAGTTTAGAAAAGGAGGGGGATATTGTATTGTAGATTTACGTTTTCTCAAGTCATTTTCCTCCATTCACAAGAAAAAACAATTGATAAATATTTAATCCATTATATTTGTAACAAAAGGAATAAGTGTGTAAAAAATGGGTATATGTATCAGATTTAAAGGCTGACTCTAAAAAGGTGGTTTAAAGACCACCTTTCGAGTCAGCCTTAGTTTTTATTAAAAAATACAAGCTATTGAATTTTTTTATTAAATTGGCATGTTTTTGTTAAACCATCGATAATTGAAATTTTTGGCTGCCAATTCAGTTCCATTTTTGCTAATTGATTATCAAGGCAACTGTGATTGATGTCTCCTAATCGTTCCACTTTATATTCGGGGACAACATTTTTATTTAAGATAGTATTTAATTTTTCAATAAGTTCATTGATGGATATTCGTTTGTTTGTGCCAATGTTATATGTTCCACTTTTTTCTGTTTTTAGTGCGGCTAGATTCGCTGCAACGACATCCTCCACATAAATAAAGTCTCTTGTATGTTCCCCATCTCCAAATACAACAGGGATTTCATTATTCATCATTTTATTAATGAAAATGGAGATAACACCACCTTCGCCCTTTGGCATTTGCCGGGGACCATAGACATTTGCATATCTTAAAATTGTATATTTTACGTTATAAAGGTGTGCATAACAACGGATATAAAGTTCTGGTGTATACTTGGATATACCATAATTGGATAGAGGATGAATCGGATGTTGTTCACTAACCGGTAAATTTAGTGGTGTACCGTAAACGGCTGCAGAGGATGAATAAATGAGTTTACTATTATAATTTTTGCATAATTCAATAATGTTAATAGTGCCTAAAATATTTATTTGTGAATCAAGGTTCGGATTGTGTATGGATGTTTGTACGTCTATTTGAGCAGCTAAGTGAAACACAGCCTTTGGTTTCACTTCTTCAAAAATTTCTTTCATTTTCTGTATGTCTAAGATGTCGGATTGATAAAACTTAGCCCTTGGATTATGGAATTGTCGCTTTCCGGTCGATAAATTATCGATAACATACGTATCAAAACCTTCATTAATTAGCCTATCAACTAGATTCGAACCAATAAATCCTGCGCCCCCAGTGACGATTACATTCATTTCTTCTCCTTCTTTCATACTTTGCTTTTTCATTCCTCCTAATGGTATGAAAAAAGATCGTACATGGTTCCACGGTTTCTGTATTTTTTTTATGTCTTTAAATACGTCAAAAAAGCAGGAATCCCATAAATGGGCCCTGCTTCTTGTAATCCCTCTTAGTTATAATCCTCTTTGATCTGAAATAGTTGCTCCATTGTTTGCAGCACTCAAAGCAGCTAAGTTATCGTATGGTGGCCCAGTTGTGGTTCCAGCTAATAATACAATATCGAACTCATTAGCAGGAATCCCCCATGAATTTCCGTTAAATGTGGTAAATGCCCGGTCCACTAAAAAACCACCTTTAGTGTTATAGACAACATTATTATTAATTGCACCCATACCATTAGGATTAATATACATTCCTGTTCGCAAGGAATGAAAAGTATTATTTTCAATCAATAAACCTGTTAGGCCTCCTTGAGAAACAACAGCGCGATTGACCACCCAATTTGACATCGGCAACGCTTGAGGCGGACCAAATATTGTATTATTTCTTAGTGTAACGTTATTGGCCCCTATTTGAATGAATTCTCTTGCATAAGGTATATCGCTTGTGATTGTTAGTCCATCAACAGTTACATTAGGGGCTGTAATCAATAATGGAATCAGGTTTGCCTGTAAAAGAAGCTGTGTTCCCGCCTCTCCTTTAAGCGTAATACCAGCCTTATTGACGACAATTTGAGTGGTTATAAGGTATGTCCCACTTAAAATATGAACAGTTCCCCCAGGATTAACCGCGGCAATTCCCTGTGTAATCGTACCAAACGGTTGGGCTGCACTTCCATTTCCTCCTACTGCACCGGCACTGACAAAAATATTATTAGGATCGACGATTTCGTTAATCGCATTATCAAGTGCTGCTTGTACACTTACTACTGTCGGATATCCGCCAACAGGTCGATTCGTTAACAAATTACCAGCAACCTGATCTTTTTGAGCCTCTGTGAGACTATTGTATGCTGTGAGATCTAATCCAAGTTGTGGATTTTCAATAGCTACGCGCATTTCTGTTACAGTTTGAGCATCATTTACAGCATCTAAAGCAGGATTGCTTCCAGAAATGACGTAGTCTGTTAGTTCTTTGGTGATTGTTACAGTATCGTTAGTATTGAGCAAATCATCTAGTTCACTTCCGCTTACGGTGACAAACTGAATTTTACTATAGAGATCACCTGCGAAAATAGTAAACATTAATATACCATTTAAGAAGATGTTTGGAGCATCCCCATAGGTAATTGTTAGAGTTTGTCCAGGATTAAGAGTAAATGAGCTTGTCCCATCCTGATTCACTGGATTAGCTCCCTGTCGAATAAAGAGTGTGATCTGTAGGGTCGCTGGACTATTATTAATAAATGTTTTTTCTGCCATCTAATAGTTCCTCCTATTATATAATTTAGTTTTGTAACAATACAAAACCTATTAGAAAGAGAAAAATTCTTTCTAGAATATTAATATGGAAAAGAGGACAAGACCGTGATAATAAAAAAGCCCTTTTTATCAATAATGGGCTTTGGAATAGGTGCAATTTTTAAAATGAAACCAAGAAATAAAATAATCAATTATGGAAACTAAAGCTAACTTTTTGAAGTTCTTATCATATATTATTTTGTGGAAAGTTGGATTATTCTTACTCTTTATTGAAAGGTGTGTAAAAGATGACTAAGCAGACAACAGCTTTTTTAAGGATTGATTTTAAAAATCTTTATAAAAAACCTGTTCTAGAAATATACGATTACTTCATACAATATCTTGGTGAACCTGATTATATTGAAAAATGTGCAGATCAAATTCACTGGTTTCACTTTAAGTCTTTTAGAATTGAAGAATTAAATAATCAATGGGGAATTACTATCCCTTTATTGAAACCAGTAGCGGATTACGACTCAATAGACATATTTATACAATTAGCAGAGGAATTAAAAAGTAAATTAATTAATATATATAAAGCGATTCCCTTTCAAGATGATGAAGTGGAAATTTTCTTAGATTACAATATTCACCATTCCATACCACTACCATGGACTGAATTAATAAAGGAATGAAAAGATAATAAGAGGTAGAAAACACAGTAAATATTATTACATTGAAAGATTGATACGATGAGAATAAAAATAAAATATATAATTAATTAAAGTATGAATTTATATCAAAAAAAAGAAATAGCCCTCTTCAAAGGTTTAAGTGTTAGTAGACCAATCACCATCAGTATATTTCTATAACCATGAAAATTTTATTATCTCTAAAGTGCATACATTCTATAAAAGCCTTTATTACGAGATTTTATGCATAACTTAAAATAAAGGCCTTTTTTACACAAAAAATATACTGCCATAAACGACATAATTGCCAAAAACACTTTCAATATGAATAACCAACTGACAATATGGAGGCAACTATGACTAAAAAACAATGTATAGCAATGCTATTAGCTGGGGGTAGAGGTACTCGATTAAAAGAATTGACCAATTATATAGCTAAGCCAGCAGTTCCATTTGGTGGAAAATATCGAATTATTGACTTTCCATTAAGCAATTGTAGTAATTCTGGCATTGATACTGTTGGTATTTTGACACAGTATCAACCTCACACTCTTCAAAATTACATTGGCGATGGTAAGCACTGGAATCTAAACCGAAAAAATGGAGGGGTTACTATTCTTCCATCCTTTCAATGTGAGTTGGGTGAAAGATGGTATGAAGGCACCGCCCATGCTATTTATCAAAACCTTCGATTTATTGAAAGTTACAATCCAGCGTATGTTCTAATTATTTCAGGTGATCACATTTATAAGATGGATTACAGTAAAATGCTAAAGCAGCATATAGAAACGTCGGCGGATGCCACCATTTCAGTCATAAACGTACCGTGGAGGGAAGCCAATCGATTTGGAATTATGAATATCGATCCCGACTCTAAGAAAATATTAAATTTTGAAGAAAAGCCAGAACTGCCTAAATCAAACCTTGCCTCTATGGGCATTTACATTTTTAATTGGAAACTGTTAAAAAAATATTTAGAACAAGAAGAAAAAAAACCATTTTCAACTAAGGATTTTGGGAAGGATATTATACCTTCGTTGATAAATGATAATTGCAAACTATATGCTTATCGCTTCAAAGGTTATTGGAAGGATGTCGGAACCATTCGTAGCCTTTGGGAAGCGAATATGGATTTACTTTCATTTAAAAGCAATCCAATTTTACAAAATGAAAACTGGACTATTTATACTCATGAAACTTCTCAGCCGCCATTGTATTTGGACGGAAAGGCTAGCACACACAAATCTTTAGTAAGTGAAGGCTGTAAGGTGTTTGGAAGTGTAGAAAATTCGGTTCTTTTTTGTGGAGTAACCGTGGGTAAAGGAGCTGTTATTAAAAATTCTGTTATTTTGCCCAATACTATTATTGGTGAAAATGCGGTGATTAACCAAGCAGTTGTTGGTAGTGGAACTATAATTGAAGCCAATGTTAAAGTGGGTGAAGAACAGCCGTTTAGTGAAATTACCTTAATTGGGGATAATCAAACCATTCAAGTTAATAAAATAAAAAGGGCTTTACTCCTTAATTTAAGTAAAGCACCCTTGAGTCATAATGAACGAAACGACTCCCCTCGCTTAACGTAGATTGCACTTGGTCATAATGTTACTATCCATATCAAAACCAAGTGTAGAGCTACACACGAATAGGAGCTGATTATTATGAAGGATTGCCAAAAGATTTGTTGGTTTAGACGCCTCAAACATACATAAGTTAAATGCCAGAAATATTTAAAGCAGCCAAATGGCTGTCAGATTGTCGAGAAAGAGTATTTTTCTCGGCAATTTTTTATTCTCAGCATTTAATTATTCATTGTACCTGCTAATGGGCCTGTTGATTTCCGCTCTAGGCACTTCGCTTTCCGCGGGCGTGCCGGGGAGCCTCCTCGTCGCTATGCTCCTGCGGGGTCTCCCCTGCCCCGTACTCCCGCAGGAGTCTGCGTGCCTTCCGCGGAAATCAACAGGGAGGTAATCAACCTAAAGAATTGCAACACACTTTTTCTAGCCTTGCTAATTGTGTTGCAATCTTTTTCATATTTTGGCAGGCTGCCGTAAGGAGAGCCTGTTCGCTTGCTTTCTTCAATCCCCGTAACCGGCAATAGCGAAGCCCGTGCAGCTCTTTTGAGTCTGCGAAGCTTCGCTCAATTTTTTCCTTTCTAA
>NZ_JAGGQX010000006.1:0-61539 GCF_018613095.1 Bacillus sp. ISL-75 | reverse complement strand
TACAACAAGAAAAAGAATAATCGAAAGAAACATGGGAATATGAAGGATGTAAGAAAAGAAATTGAACATATTTTAGTGAAATTAGCTAGTTAGTTACCGTAAAGCCAAAGAAAGAAGAACGTCGGAAAGCCGTATGAGGGAAAACCTCACGTACGGTTTGATGAGGAGGAACTGAAAGTAAAAGAGACAGCCGTGAGGCTATCCCATTGAAATCAGTTTCTTACTCTACATAGGAAATTAGGTCTATTTAAGAAGAAGATTGAAAGAAACGTCGAATAATATATTGTTAACAAATGTGGCGGTAACAGTTAGATAGTTTTAGGACATTGTAAAAATTTGAGAATTGCCAATGTCCCAACTTTCATTAATATGAAATAGGTAAATCTAAGCACTCCCTTGCTGGAAAGGTACTAATATTAGTAAACTTTCCGGCTTTTTTTATTTGGGATACACCATCTTTAAAGAACGTCCCACTCAAAAGGTGAATATAATATTTACAAGGAGGGATGGGTGCACATGTTTTTCTGTGGGTTAGTTCTTATTGGGATGGTCATTCCATTCGTGTTAATGAAAATAGATTCTAGATGGGTAAACTGGATCCCAGCGGTATTCTTTTTAGTAGGGGCACTCATTATGGGGGCGAAGGCGTTATTTTATCCAGATGAAGGAATGGCTGATTTAGCTGAGAGAATCTATTTTATGATGTTTGGATCCGTTGCGATTGGTTCTATTATTGGTGGGACAATCGTTCACTTCATAAAAAGTAAAAAATAAACGCGCTCTTTTTAAAGATTGTAGATTCTTAAATTCGCCCAATTATTGGTGTAAGGCACCATTTTATCAAAAAAAATAGACCTCAAGGTGAGGTCTAGTAATTTTTATTGAGAAATAGAATTTGATTGTGATATGCTGGTGGACTCCGGTACTCGCAGGAGGATGATGCCCCCGATGATGAAAAGAACAATTAAGCTAAACACGCCGCTATTGGTATTGCCGGTCATATATGAGGTGAAACCCATAAGAGACGGCCCTAAAATGGCTGCGAATTTATAAAAAATACTATAGAAACCAAAAAACTCATTCGCATGTTCTTTTGGAACAAGTTTGGCAAAGAAGGAGCGGCTTAAGGCCTGTATCCCGCCTTGTGAGGAGGCAACGAGCATCGCTAAAATCCAAAAATCTAATGTCGTTTTTAAGAAATAAGCATACGTACATATGACAATATAAACAAAAATTCCAACCAGAAGCATGGTTTTGCTTTTGAATTTATCGGCAAGTTTCCCATATAAAATGGCGAACGGTGCAGCCACAACTTGTGTTGCAAACAAGATAATGAGTAGATTAGTAGAAGTGATTCCTAGATCGGATCCGTATGCTGTAGACATGGTAATAATCGTATTAACTCCGTCGATGTAAAAGAAATAGGCTATTAGAAACAGAAACAATGGACGGTATAACTTAATTTTCTTGAATGTTTCAAACAGCTGTTTGAAGCCATTGGAAATGGGGTTTGACACAGCCTCTTTATAATATACCTGTTTTACATTTTTTAGCATCGGAATCGTGAATAAGCCCCACCATAAGGCGGTAATCGCAAAAGCCGCTTGACTTGCAACCGTAACAGATAAGGGGAGAATGTTTTGCTGCGATAATATGATCAGGGCAATGCTGATAATAAAGGGGATCGTACTTCCGATATAACCCATCGCATAGCCTTTTGAAGATATCTGATTCATCCGATCCTCGGTCGTAACATCGACAAGGAAGGCATCGTAGAAGATATTTGTTCCACCAAAACCAATAACGGTAACCATGTAACAAATTAATAAAATTAGCCATTGATTACTAGGAACAACAGCAAGCAGCAAGGTAAATACAATCCCTAATACAAAGAAAAAGGTGAATAAGCGTTTCTTTAACCCTTTGAAATCTGCAATACTTCCCAAAATTGGGGCACAAAGCGAAATAAGCAGAGTGGCAAACGAATTAGCATATCCCCAATAGGCAGTGGAAGTGGTAGCAGCAAGCCCCGCATCGTTTGCAGCCGCTTTAAAATACAACGGAAATATTGCCGTGGTGATTAGGATCGAATAAGCAGAGTTAGCCCAATCATATAACACCCAGCCTTTTTCTTGTTTCGACATCCGACTCATAGATTTTCCTCCTTTTCATTTTTCAAAATCTCTTCTATAGCCCTTCCATCTGTTTGGCCTAAATTTACGCCTAAAAGCCTTGCGAATGTGGGGCCTTCATCAATGAGACGGATTGAAGGCAGGGTGATTGATTTTATCCCTTTTCCGGCTGCCATAAAAATGGTTCCGTAATTTTCTTTCTCAGGTGAATAGCCATGACAGGCCAATGTGTATTTATGATTCGCGTTTACGTCCTCCTTCGTGATCGTTTTGATGAACTCTCCTTCGAAGTCTTCTAAAAAGAAATATCCTCTTTGGGCTTCAACCATAAAGGAACACGTTCCATCTGCGCCTTTTTCCGCAGCTTGTTCCCCAATGATAACGTTTTCAATCCCGTTTTCAGAATCCTCATACAAGGAATCTAGCAATCGTCTTACTTTATCATGTGTGTCTAAATCTTTTTTGTCTTTAATGTAAATATATGCGGAGCCATCACAACTTTTACAATATGCCTTCCAATTAATTATTTTTCCTTTTCCATTAGTGGTTATAAGATTTTGCTCATGAAAGAGAACATTTAGGTTAATGGCTTTATTTTCATCTAATGCACTATGATCACCTAGTGCAACTATAGTGGAATTCTCATAGATTCCGCTTTCCTTTAAGGCCTCGATAATTCTGCCAAGTCGGCTATTGTGGCGGTCGATCGCCGCGAGTGCTTCTTCTGAAGCAAAACCGTGATAATGGCGCTGGGTATCCAAATCCGTAAAGTGGACCATCAATAAATTCGGCTTCTTGGTTTTAATGGTATCGACGGTTGACTCCAAGACGAAGTCATCCAATTCCGGTTGCCTAAGGCCTTTTCGGATATGACCGTAACGTTTATTTAGATCCCACTGAAAGCGGGGACTTCCACTCATCAGTGAAACAAGAATTTGATTATGCCAAGGGCGGTTCGCAAAAATTTCGGGCATATTATAGTCAATTTTTGCTTTGGCTGTTACTGGCCATAATAGAGCAGCTGTTGTCATATTTGCCTTTCTTACTTCGTCATACAAGGTTGTTCCTCGAATACAATCTCTGAACCAGTTCCAATCAGGAGAAACCATGCCTGGCTGTATAAGTGTGTTATTAATTACACCGTGGCGGTTCGGATAATTACCAGTGACAATCGTTGCATGACAAGGATAAGTGACAGAAGGGTAAATGGATTCGACTTTTTCTACATAGGCCCCATTTTTTAATAGGGTTTGAAAGTGTGGTAGTTCTTTTAACTTAGGAAAATCTAAGGCTGAAAGGCAATCAAATGAAATGATAATTAAATGGTCAGTCAGTCGTTTCATAAATTGGAAAACCTCCGAAAATATCTACCAGTTACTACAATTGTACTACAGGTAGGCCGAAATGGAAGAATGGTTACAGAATATTTACAATATTGTTGAAAGCATTGATTTAATAGAAGGTTTTTCTAGTATAATGATATTAGCAAATTCTGGATTAATGGAGGTATGAAGATGCCAAGTATCCGAAGCTATTTTTTTGAAAAAGGAATTAAACTTTCGGTAAAAAGAGCCCTAAAAAAGGGGATATCAGATCGAGCAATGGATGAACAGCGGCAGATGCTCGACACGGCTGCAAGAAAACTGGGGAAACTCCCAAAAAACTGCCAGGTTGAGCAACTTGAAATTGAAGGCTTGTACGCTGAGTGGCTTAGTTCCGAAAACATTTTAGCTGACAAGGTGATCCTTTATTTACACGGTGGTGGTTATGCATTTTGTTCAGCCAATACCCACCGCCCACTAGCGGCTCGGATTGGGAAAGCGGCGGGTGTAAAGGTGTTATTTCCGGAGTATCGTCTTGCACCAGAGCATCCATTTCCAGCTGCAATCGAGGATGCTGTTACCGTGTACCGCTGGCTATTACGACAAGGTTATGATTCCTCCAAGATAATTTTGGCAGGAGATTCTGCAGGAGGTGGCTTAAGCATTGCTGCTACTTTGGTCTTAAGGGATCAAAATGAACCGCTGCCGGGGGCAATTGTTTGTCTTTCTCCTTGGGTCGATTTAACCAGCAGCGGGGAAAGTTACCGTAAAAACAAGGAGGTTGATCCCTATTTAAGTGTACAAGGTGTAAGGGATGCAGCACTAATGTATGCGGGGAATGAAAATTCCCTCAACCATCCGCTCGTATCACCTGTCTTTGCAGACTTGACAGGGCTTCCGCCATTATTCATCCAAGCAGGGAATCATGAGATCTTGCAAAGCGATGCAGAATTGCTCGCCACAAAAGCACGTCATGCAGGTGTTGATGTCACTTTTAAAGTTTGGGACAAGATGTGGCATGTCTGGCAAATTAGTGGTGATACTTTACCTGAAGCGAAAAAAGCTGTAAGCGAAATAGGGAAATACCTAAAGAAAACCTTCCAATAATTTTTTTAAGCATACTTTGGTAAGATAATGGTTCCATTTTATTATTGTAAATCTAGAACTCCTGTATCTTGTTGCAGGAGTTTTTTCGCGTTTTGAAAATAGGCCATTAAAGTCATGAACTTTATGAACAAAATGGCAGTTAAGTTTTTAATGCTGTTTAAATGAATAATCTATGAAAACCTCAAAATTTTTGTAAAATTAAGAAAACGTTAAGAAAACGTTTACAAAGGGGGAAATGAAATGTTTTCTATCAAAAGAATTTCAGCAGTAATGTGTGCAGGAGCATTGGCATTAAGTTTGGGGGCTTGCAGCAGTAAGGAAACAGCGAGTACAAGTAAAAAAGAGGAAGGCACCGGTTATCCAACAAAGGCCATTAGCGTGGTAGCACCTTCAGGAGCAGGTGGAGGCTGGGATTTAACAGCCCGCTCGTTTACAAAAGTGTTAAGTGAAACAAAGCTTGTAAAACAGCCAATGACAGTTGAGAATAAGCCTGGCGGCGGTGGAGCAGTTTTTATGGCGGAATATGCAACCCAGCAAGTGGAAAATAATGACATGCTATTTGTCAATTCACCGCCGATTATTATCAACAATTTAAAGAAAGAAGGAAACAGTCCGTACGGTTATAAGAATACCACACCATTAGCACAACTTACGAAAGACTATGGAGCGATAGTTGTTAAAGCCGATTCCAAATTTAAAGATTTAAAATCGGTTTTGGAAGAAGTAAAGAAGGATCCTAGTAAGTTGACTTTTGCTGGTGGCTCGGCACCAGGTTCGATGGACCATTTAGTTTCCATTCTACCAGCCTATAAATATGGGGTTGACCCAACCAAAATTAAATACGTTTCCTATGATGGCGGTGGCGAAGCGATTACCGCATTACTTGGAGGAAACGCAGATGTCATTGGGACGGATGCCTCTAGCGTAAAAGAGTTTCTTAAGGCAGGCAAAGTAAGGGTGCTGGCGATTACATCCACTGAACGCTTATCAGGTGACTTTAAAGATGTCCCTACAGCGAAGGAACAAGGTGTCGATGCAGAATTTACGATTTGGCGTGGTGTATTTGGTCCAGAAAAAATGTCCGATGAAGCAAAAGCTTATTGGGAAAAAACCATTGATAAGTTAGTTCAATCACCTGAATGGAAAAAAGAAGTCGAGACACAAGGCTGGGAATTAGAGTATAAAAATGGGACAGATTTTAAAAAGTTCTTAGATGATCAGGAATCACAAGTACAACAATTATTAGAAGCATTAGGAATGCAGAAGTAAAAGTAATCCGAGAGGGAAGGAACGACTTTCTCCTTCCCTTTCATTTTAAAATCGCACGGATTGGGGGGATTGCGGATGGACATTAAATTTGATCGCATCGCTGCTATAGTGTTTCTAGCTGTAGGAGTCCTATTTATTATCGGAAGCAGAAGTATTGCAAGCTCTTCTTATGGAAGTGTAGTCGGTCCGGATATTTTTCCATTTTTTCTTGGGATAGTGCTGACGATCTTAAGTATTCGCTTATTTTATGAAACCTTTAATGGAAAAACACAGGAAAAGAAAAAAGAAAAATTGCAGTATAAGCCTTTTTTAATTATATTGGCAGCCACATTAATCTATATTTTGACACTAGAATCTGTTGGTTATGTGATCACAACATTTTTATTTCTTTTTGTCTGCTTTCAGACAATGGAACGTGCTAAATGGCTGACCTCACTAATAATCGCGGGATGTTTTTCCGGATTTGTCTATTTCTTATTTGTCGAAGTATTAAAAGGAACGCTTCCAGGTTGGCCAATTTGGTTTTAGTCAATTAAGTTATGGTGTCAGGCACCACGTTTCTTGGAAGGAAAGGGGGATATGTAATGAATACTCTTGATTATTTGATGCACGGATTCGGTTCGGCACTTATTTGGTATAATTTACTTTTTGCATTTGTTGGAGTTTTGATTGGGACAGCCGTTGGGGTGTTACCGGGGATTGGTCCGATGAGCGGTGTTGCCTTGCTTATTCCTGTTACCGCTTCTATTACGGGAGGACTTCCTCCTGAACAAGCCGCAACTAGTGCCATCATTCTCCTTGCTGGTGTCTACTACGGAGCCATGTATGGAGGATCAACCACCTCTATTCTATTAAATACTCCTGGCGAGTCATCGTCCGTAGTGACAACATTAGATGGTTATCAGATGGCAAAGAAAGGACGAGCAGGGAGTGCGTTATCTATTGCAGCGATTGGGTCGTTTGTGGCAGGAATCGTCACGTTGGTCGCACTAATTGCCTTAGCGAAACCATTGTCAAATCTAGCCCTTAAATTTGGTCCTGCTGAATATTTCTCTCTGATGCTCTTAGGACTAGGGGCTGTTAGCGGATTGGCAGGAAAGTCCGTTACGAAAGCCTTAATTATGACGGTAAGTGGGCTGCTCCTTGCTACGATCGGAATTGACAATGTTTCTGGGATAGGCCGTTTTACCTTTGATATTCCTTGGTTATACCAAGGGATTGAATTCTTGACCATTGCCGTAGGTTTGTTTGCCCTTGGCGAGGTGTTTAAGACCATCTTAGAAAAAGATGAAGAAGATACACAAATGGCAAAGATTAATAATTTACTGCCTTCTAAAGAAGAGTTGAAAGAATCAGCTGGACCAATCGCCAGAGGGTCCATCTTAGGTTTTTTTATCGGGATTCTACCCGGAGCGGGCGCTACTCTAGCATCCTTTTTTTCTTACATATTAGAAAAGAAGATTTCCAAAGACCCATCAAAATTTGGAACTGGGGCGATTGCTGGTGTGGCAGCACCAGAATCTGCGAATAATGCCGCTTCAGGCGGAGCAATGATCCCATTGTTAACATTAGGAATTCCGGGCTCCGGCACGACCGCCATACTGATGGGGGCACTGATGATGTATAATGTTCAGCCCGGTCCGTTATTATTCGAAGATCATCCCCAGGTAGCGTGGGGGTTGATTGCGAGTATGTTTATTGGAAATATCATGTTGTTAATACTCAACCTCCCGCTCGTAAAGGTTTTTGCAAAAATCATTCAGACACCCAAGCAATATTTGATTCCAATCATTATTGCCATCTCTATTTTCGGTGTTTATGCAGTTCAAGTGTCGATTAATGATCTGTTGCTTCTATTAGGATGCGGTTTAGTTGGCTATTTTCTTAATAAACATGATTACCCGATTGCACCATTGGTGTTAGGACTTGTACTAGGTCCAATGCTTGAGAATAACCTGCGAAGAGCCTTAACGATTTCAAATGGAGATTTTGGACCCTTTTTCACACGCCCTATCTCATTAAGTTTCTTAATTATGACCGTTCTTTGGTTGGTTATTCCGGTCATAATGAAGATGAGAGGAAAAAATGTCGTTATTAACGAAGAAGGATAATCTTTTTAAAGTTCTGATTATTGCAAAAAACCCCTTTTTTTAAGGGGTTTTTTTCTATATGATAGATGTAGAGGTGTTTGTATGCGATTACATACGAAATTAATGTTAGGTATTTTTATTTTAATCATCCTAATTGGCGGGGTTTTTGAAATCACTTTTAAAAACATTATGGAATCCAATCTTAAGCACGAAAAAGGGACGAAGGCCTTATCGGTGGCACAGTCCATCTCAAATATGCCAGAGATTCAAAAAGCCTTTTCAAGTTCCGATCCTGCTGCCATTATACAACCGATCGCAGAAAAAATTAGAAAACAGGTTGGAGCGGAATTTATTGTTATCGGGAATCGAAAGGAGATTCGCTATTCACATCCAGACCCGAACCGATTAGGACAAAAAATGGTTGGCGGAGATAATGAACGAGTCTTTAAAGGAGAATCGGTTATCTCAGAATCGATTGGAACCCTTGGGCCTTCCTTGAGAGGAAAAGCACCCATATTTAGTGATGGCCAAGTTATTGGAGTGGTTTCAGTAGGATATCTTCAAACGGATATTGAAAAAGAAGTATCAAAGATAAGAAGAAAAATCTTTATCACAACCATGATTATTTTACTAGGAGGATTACTAGCAGCACTATTAATCTCCTTAAATATTAAGAGAGCGATTTTTGGACTTGAACCAAAAGAAATAGCTTGGATGTACCAGGAGAAACATGCCATATTAGAATCCATCCATGAAGGAATTATCGCAGTCGATACGAATGGGCGAATAACAGTTGTCAATGAAACTGCACATAAATTTCTCAATGTTCCGAGCGAGATCCTTCTCCGTGGAAAAAGAATTGAAGATGTGCTTGAAAATACGCATCTATATGAAGTTGTTCGAACGGGGCTTGCGGAGTATGATCGGGAATTTACCATTTTCGGCGAGGTTTTTTTGGTTAACCGTATTCCCATTTTTAATAAAAAGGGAGAAGTAATTGGAGCAGTTGCTAGCTTCAGAAACAAGTCAGAGCTTTCCAATCTGATTCAGGAATTGTCCCATGTGAAAGCATATGCTGAGGGCCTGCGGGCACAGACACATGAATATTCCAACCGTCTTTACACACTTCTTGGCTTGATTCAGCTTGGTTCTTATAAAGAAGCGATTGATTTCATTTCAAGGGAAGTGGATGTCGCGCAAGGTTTCATTAGCTTCTTAATGAAGGAAATTCCTGACCCGATAATTGCCGGATTTATTTTAGGTAAGGTTAGTTTATCGAGCGAGTTAAAAATCAATTTTACAATAGACAGAGAGAGCAGCTTTAAGGATGTTCCAGCGGAAATCAGTAGGGATACGTTAGTCACAATTATAGGTAACCTTGTCAATAATGCCTTCGATGCTGTAAGAGAAAATGGTAAGGAAGAAAAAAGAGTTTCTTTGTTTTTAACAGACCTGGGAAAAGAATTGATTATTGAAATAGAAGATAACGGCAAAGGCATTGACACGAGCCTAAGTGAACAAATTTTTCAAGATGGATTTTCAACGAAAAATCGTCAAAGCAATGCGGGGATTGGGTTAAGTCTTGTTAAGGAAGCCATAAGGGGCCTAGGGGGATATATCACCTTTTCCTCGAATGAAGGGGAAGGGACTATTTTCACAGTAGCGATACCAAAAAGCAGGGGGTGTTTGAATGAAGCAGAACCCGGATATAGAAGTCTTAATTGTTGAGGATGACTTACGAATTGCAGAAATTCAAAAAAGATTTATTGAACAGATTGCTGGTTTTCAAACGGTCGGAATTGCGGCAAGTTATCAAGAAGCAAAGACCTATATTGATCTACTACAGCCCGACCTTCTCTTGCTGGATGTATATTTTCCAGACATGAATGGAATTGATTTACTTAAAGAAACAAAGCAGAAAAATAAACAAATGGATGTAATCATGATTACGGCCACAAAAGAGATTCATAAGGTTCAAGAGGCAATTAGTATAGGTGTGTTTGATTATATTATTAAGCCGGTGATATTCGAGAGATTCAAACAATCATTGCTTAGGTATCAGGAATTTCATACAAAGCTAGTTGAGTTGAGGAATGAAAATCTCCATGTCACCCAACAACAGGTGGACAAGCTGCTGCGAAAAGAAATAGATCGATCCCTTAGCGAAAAAGCTTATTTGCCAAAGGGAATTGATCCGCTTACACTTGAAAAGGTTTTGGATGTCCTGTCGAAAGTCGATTTCGGGTTAACAGCAGAATTCGTCGCCAAAGAAATAGGCGTTAGCAGAACAACGGCCCGAAGGTATCTTGAACATCTCATGGCCGAGGAAAAAATTGCAGCAGATTTAGCTTACGGAACGGTGGGTCGTCCTGAACGTGTCTATTTGGTAAGAGGTGGAGTCAAATAGCATAACCACTAATAAGGAGAAGGCTCTAATGGAGAGCCTTCTTCCTTTTTGATGTAGGCAGTGATTAAGAAGGTGTGCCTGACACTATTGTGAATTATTCACATGGTGCCTGACACCATGTTGTACCTTTGTTTAATTGTAATAATATTGCCAATATTACCACAGTCGAGGATTGAATTTAGTTATATAATAAGATTAAATCTTCATACCCGGCACGATAGCAAGTAAATGTGGCCGTTTTTTTTGTAATGTAATATGAAGGAGGGGTAATTGACATGAAAAGTTTAATTGTGAATTGCTCGTCTCATGGGACTACAGAAAAAGCAGTAAGATTTTTAAGTGAAAGTCTTGAAGGGGAAGTTTTAACGGTGGATTTAAAGAAGGAGAAAGTAAAGTTCGACCTTGTTAGTTTTGATACCGTTATCATTGACGGCTCGATTCATGTAGGGAATATTCAAAGGAAAATAAAACAGTTTATAGGAAACAATCTTGATACGCTTTTGGAAAAAGAAATAGGTCTTTTCCTTTGTTGCATGCACGATGGTGAGACAGCGATTGAGCAATTTAACAATGCCTTTCCACAAGAATTACGCAAAAATTCCACGGCAATGGGGTTATTTGGCGGTGAATTTCTCTTATCAGAAATGAACTTTATAGAAAAACAAATTGTAAAAAAAGTGAGTGGTGCAACCATCGATCAATCCAATTTAGATTATGAGGCCATCAAAGAATTTGCGTCCAAATTAAATAATATAAAAAGTCTTGTTTAGATTTTAAATTGTGTTAGTGGTAGTTACCTATCTTCTATTCCTATAAAAGATAAGGAGCGATATCAGTTATGCTTTGAATGCCTGGTATGCCAATGTTATCAGGATATTTACTTAACATGAAATGAGAGCGTTTCTGCATTTGTAGAGCGTTTTTTTGTTGTTTTTTTAAGGGCTTATAGGCATTTTATTCGATGTCCCACATAGGAATATGAATTTTTTGTCAAATTTTGCTTATAAAAAAAAGAAACAATGACTATAATGAAAGAGGTCTTAATACAACAAGGAAGAGGATTCAAATGAAGATTTGGTTTAACAGATGGTTTACAACGGTTTCCCATTATATTGATATGATCCGGTTCAATGAAGATAAGCGGAAATTTATCATTTATGGGACACATCCGAACAAAGATGCCCTTTATTTACAAAATTGTGATTACGCCTTTGTCGAGCCAGATATATCTGGTGAAGAATATATTGGTTTTTGTCTTGAATTTTGTCAGAAGAATGGGATCGATATTTTTGTCCCAAGGAAAGAAAATGTCCTCATCTCAAAAAGGCTAAGTGACTTTGAGGCTTTAGGTGTTAAAGTGCTAGTTTGCCCTGAAGCAAAGTTAATGGAGACAATGGATAATAAAGCAGATACCTATCAGCTTTTATCAAACGGAGCAGCAAACTTTTTGATTCCGGACTATTATGTCGTCAATAATGTTGAGGATTTTAAGAGGGCGTATGAAAAACTCAAGGAAAAAGGACATACGGTTTGTTTTAAACCAGTGATTGGTGAAGGTGCCAATGGATTTCGGGTCATAATAGACCAAATCGTGTCCATTGACCAGTTTTTCAATCATGGAATTGGTTTCCGTATTCCCTATGCCCATGCCTGCGAAATTTTGAGCCAGCAAGATACATTCCCTGACTTAATGGTGTTGGAATTTCTAGAGGGAAGAGAATATAGTATTGATTGTTTATCGTCCCATGAAAAATTGTATGCTGCTATTCCTCGAATGAAGGGGGATGGTAGAGTCAGGGAGCTTGTGGAACAGGCGGAACTCATTAAATTAGCACACGATTTTCACCAAGAGTTTAAATTGCCATATGTATTCAATATTCAGGTAAAATACAACAACTTTGGTGAGCCGAAACTATTGGAGATTAATCCGCGAATGAGCGGGGGAATGCACATTAGTTGCTTGTCAGGGATTAACTTGCCGTATCAAGCCATCAAGATTTTACTTGGTGAAGAGGTGGAAGTAGTCAAGCCAAGGTTTGGAATTCGTGCAAGTCATATTGAGAAGGAAATGATTCTGAAATATGGCGATATTAGTTAATTGAATAGGCAAAAAAAGAAAAGAGCAGGTTTTTTTGGATCGACCCGCTCTTTTCACCATTAGGAAGCTTATTTATAAAAAACTTTATCGATATTGTATTTTGCATGTAGTGTATTAATGATAAAGGTTTCATAAATTTCTCTCTCCATCGGATCTTCCACAACACAAACTGCAATCCGATAAACTTCATCACGATGTAATTTGATCGGCGAAACAGTATCTTCAAAATGTCTTTTTACACGAGGGCGCAACTTCCTTGCTTTTCCTACAAATAATAATTCGTCATTTGCGTTTGAAAATAAAATAATCCCGCCTTTGTCTCTTGGGATCTTATTGTAATCAGTAAATCCATAAACGCTGCTTAGCGGCGCCTCTACTTTTTCTCCAACTTGGTTTTTCTTCGTAATCACTATATCAGGATTAGGTATTTCAATTTTTATCATTAAGAAAATCGCTCCTTGCTTAAAATAAACGGTGTCCCCGTTTTGCTAACAGTTCATTATAGCACAAACTTTTGTTAATAGATTTGACTTTCTTATTTTAACCATTTTTCACTTCTCAAAACCGGTTGAACAGAAACTATTTGATTATATTGGAGTGAGTAAATAAGGGTAGAAAAATATTCCTTATTTTTGTAAACTTAAGGAAAGTGTTGTAATTTTGCTGATTTAATTATGTTCGTAAGGTAAATAATTCTTGGTTTGATTCGATTGTTATGAACTTTCTATTTATAATAGAAGGTGACATAAAATATTAAGATTAGAAAGGGTGTTTTTATGGCTATTTCATTGTCTAAAGGGCAAAAGGTTGATTTAACAAAAACAAATCCTGGTTTAACGAAAGTAGTTGTTGGTCTTGGCTGGGATACAAATCGTTATGACGGCGGGAAAGATTTCGATTTAGATGCAAGTATATTCTTATTAGGATCTAATGGAAAAGTGACTTCTGAAAAGGATTTTGTGTTTTATAACCAGCTTGAGGGCGGAAATGGTTCCGTGGTACATACAGGTGATAACCGCACGGGAGAAGGTGACGGGGATGATGAGCAAGTAAAAGTAAATCTTAGTGCTGTTCCTGCTCAAGTGGAGAAAATTTCGTTTGTTATTACCATTCATGATGCAGAAGCACGCGGTCAGAATTTTGGACAGGTTTCTAATGCATTCTGCCGAATCGTAAACGAAGAAACAAACCAAGAAATCATTCGCTATGATTTAGGGGAGGATTTCTCCGTTGAAACTGCCATCATTGTAGGTGAATTATACCGACACAATGGAGAGTGGAAATTCTCAGCCGTAGGTTCCGGCTACCAAGGTGGACTAGCACGCATCGCAACAGACTTCGGACTAAACGTAGGCTAAGATGGTGAAAACAAAAAAGGACAAAAAGGTCAATTGACCATTTTGTCCTTTTTTCTTTGTTTTAGAGTGGGGTGTCACATTCGTGGTGTCAGGCACCGTAAAAAGACATTTGGATGTTTTGTCCGCCTGGGGTGGACACTGTCGAATGTTTGTTTGTTGGAAGTGTTTATAACTATCTAAATGGACAGGATTTTTGGTTTGGGGTATTGTGGAGTTAACTATTTTATTTTGAGTTGAGGAATGATTTTATATGAAATTTTTGTTTAAAACACAGGTTCTTTCGATTATTTTTGCAATCATTTGGGTTGTATAACTCAATATATTTGCCTTTTTGGACCAGCCAGAACATTAAAAGAAATACGAACGAAAGAGGGACATCACGATGGAAGGAAAATGGCTGATTGCCGATCGCGATTTGAATGAACGTGAAGGACTAAAATGGCTGTTGAAAACGACTTCCATCCCTGTCACAAACATATTATTAGCTTCTAATTACCAGGAATTTGTCGTTAGGTTTGAACAAGAAAGGCCAGATGTTGTTTTAATCGAACTTGATATGATCTCCAAGGAGGTTTGGACAACCTTTCGAGACCTGATGCAAATCTATGACCCAGTCTTACTGTTAACTTCCGCAGAAGGAACCTTTGAAAAAGCTCGCCTTGCCATTGACATGCAAGCGCTAGATTTAATGATTAAACCTTTGTCGGCAACCAAGGTTACATCTGCTTTCCATAAATCCTCACGAAAACTTGGAACCAAAAATCAGGCAGACGGAATCCTTAGTCCCAAAACATATATGGACATATCATATGAAGCTTTATTTATTTCTCAACCATCTTTATCAGAAAATTTTCATCTAGCGGCTTTTCAAACAGAAGGTATCGGCAAGATAAGTTCATTGCATTCTTTCTTAAGAGAATTTCCTTTCAAGGGTGTCCAAGGTATATTCGCAATGGACGATATGGTTGTGATTCTGTTTAAGGAAACGGCTCATCAGTTAACAGAGCAGTGTCAAAAAGCAATGCGAAAATGGGAGGAGGAATTTTCTGACCCTCTTGCCATCGTTGTCCATAAAGGAAATACTTCGACAATGAGCTTGAATCAACAATACTTCCAAACCCGAAAAATGCTGGAGTTCACCTATTATAAAGGCTATCGCCAAGTAGCTGAATTTGAACACTCACCAGAATGGGTACATATTGACCCTTTTTTAGCCCCTCCTGAACAGAGAGCATGGGTCGACATGCTGACAAATACCGATTTAGAAAAAATAAAGAAGTGGCTGTACGAGGAATTTTTACAATTACAAGAACCTTATCCTGATCCAGGATTGGTTAGAATCCAACTTACGAGTATACTCGCCCAGGTTAGAAGGTTTATGAAGACCAATAACTTAGACGAGAACCAAAGCTATGAACTGGAGTACCGCTATATTTTTAATTCAATTCTGTACGATAAGGTCCTTTACCGTACTGTTCAAAATCTCATCTTATTTATTCAAAAATTGTTTATAGGTGCAGAGAATAGCACCAAAAATAAACAAGATCCGATTGAACGCGGCATATCCTTTATGGAGACTCATTTTTCCAATAGTTTGCTCAGGCTCGAAGATGTGGCGCTGTATGTTGACCGAAATCCTTCCTATTTCAGCCATATGATGAACACTAAAACCGGTTCAAGCTTTACAGAAGTATTGACGGCAATAAGAATGAAGGAAGCAAAACGGTTACTGATTGAAACGAACAAATCGATTAAAGAAATTTCAAACCTTGCAGGCTATCAAAATTCTAATTATTTTAGCCGGATGTTTAAGGAATTAGTAGGTACTTCACCAAGAGAATTTCGCATGAATAAAGTGAAAATGTTTAAAAGTGAGAGGGAGACAGACTAATTTTTGTTAATTTATGATGGGAGATGAGGGAAAAAATGAAGACAGTAATCATTATCTTAGTTTTATTTTTCCTGTTCATTTCATTACTTCAACTTTATATTAATAGAAAATGGCAACTGGTTTACACGGCGTTTGGACATGATCAATATTTTATGATTATTGCTAAGTTAAATGCTGCAGGAGTTAAATATAAAATCAAAACTCCTGTGAATTTTCACAATGACGGTGGGTTTAAGGATCAAACACAATATGATATTTTTGTAAAAAAAGATGAAGAACACAGGGCACATGCTGCCCTCCAAAATAAATATTAATACTTTGTTTGTGTTCCTTAAAATAATGCCAGTATTGGACCCATCAGGAAAGTGATTGGGTTATTTTTTATGCAATCAAACCTAAAGATAATATCTAATTTATAAAGATATTATGGTTATTAGGACGAACTATCTAAAAAAAATCTAGTACAAACTACAAATATTATCTATTATCTAATGTTCCATTCGTATTTTTCAGAAGATTTTATTTTTATAATAAAAATAGACCTAAAACAAAAAGGGAGTGGAAACAATGGAAACAAACACAACGAATTCAAGAGTTATTAAAAATTATAAAGGCACTGAATTACATGCAAAGGGCTGGATCCAGGAGGCGGCACTGCGCATGCTAATGAACAATCTGGATCAAGAGGTTGCCGAAAGACCGGAGGATTTAGTCGTTTATGGTGGAATTGGCAAGGCTGCTCGGAACTGGGAATCTTATGATGCCATCGTGAAAACGCTGCTAGAATTGGAGAATGACGAAACGTTAATGATTCAATCTGGTAAGCCAGTGACTGTTTGGAAATCGCATAAGGATGCACCGCGCGTGTTGCTTGCCAACTCCAACCTGGTTCCAGCATGGGCGAATTGGGAGCATTTCCACGAGTTAGATAAAAAGGGCTTGATGATGTATGGGCAAATGACCGCTGGCAGCTGGATTTATATCGGCAGCCAAGGAATAGTGCAGGGAACGTATGAAACGTTTGCCGAGCTTGCCCGTCAGGAATTCGGAGGAACATTGAAACACACCATCACTCTAACAGCAGGTCTAGGCGGCATGGGTGGAGCACAGCCTTTATCCGTAACAATGAACGACGGGGTATGTATCGCCATCGATGTGGATGAGACAAGAATCGACCGCCGTATTGAAACCGCTTACCTTGATATTAAAACAAATGACCTTGAGGAAGCATTAAAAATGGCTCAAGAAGCAAAGGTCGCTGGTAAAGCATTATCAATTGGTTTATTAGGTAATGCAGCAGAAATTTTACCAATCATGATTGAAAAAGGCTTTAATCCAGATGTATTAACGGATCAAACTTCTGCACACGACCCGCTAAACGGATATGTTCCAGTTGGTTTTACATTAGAAGAAGCGTCAACATTACGAAAACAAGATCCAACTAAGTATGTAGAACTTTCAAAACAAAGCATGGCTGTACATGTGAAGGCAATGCTTACTATGCAACAAAAAGGTGCGGTAACGTTTGACTACGGTAACAACATTCGTCAAGTAGCGAAGGATGAAGGTGTGGAAAACGCATTTGATTTCCCAGGCTTCGTTCCCGCCTATATCCGTCCATTATTCTGCGAAGGAAAAGGTCCATTCCGCTGGGCAGCACTCTCTGGTGATCCAGAGGATATTCGTAAAATTGATGAAGCCTTGCTTCGTGAGTTTAAAGATGACGAACATCTTTGTAAATGGGTGAAGATGGCCCAAGAAAAAATCAGCTTCCAAGGCCTTCCTGCTCGGATTTGCTGGCTTGGATACGGTGACCGTGCTCGTTTTGGAAAGATTATCAATGATATGGTCGCCTCTGGAGAAGTTTCAGCTCCAATCGTTATTGGTCGTGATCATCTAGATGCAGGCTCTGTTGCTTCACCAAACCGTGAAACTGAAGCAATGAGAGACGGAAGCGATGCCGTTTCTGACTGGCCAATTTTAAATGCGATGATTAATGCTGTTGGCGGCGCGAGCTGGGTTTCCTTACACCATGGCGGCGGGGTTGGCATGGGTTACTCTCAACATTCCGGTATGGTAATTGTTGCAGATGGTACAAAGGATGCGGAAATTCGCTTAGAACGTGTATTAACGACTGACCCTGGAATGGGGGTTGTGCGTCATGCCGATGCAGGGTATGAGATTGCTATTAAAACAGCAAAAGAGAAGGGCATCAAAATGCCAATGCTTAAACAAGATTAAGACTGAGAGGATGGTAGATTAATGAGTACACCAATTTTTATTAGAAATGCCTCTCAACTTGTGACTTTGCAAGGGAGTTCCGATGCTCCTCTTGTAAAGGGCGCGATGTCTGAGCTTGGCATTATTGAGAATGGCAGTGTTTGGGTAGAAGACGGAGTGATTCAGGCTGTTGGAACGGATGTGGAGCTTTTTGAAAAATATGCTGGTCGCATTGATGAGGCAGAAGTGGTAGATGCGAGTGGTAAACTCGTAACTCCAGGACTTGTTGACCCCCACACACATCTTGTGTTTGCTGGCAGCAGAGAAAATGAGTTCAATATGCGCTTACAAGGTGCTACTTATATGGAAATCATGAACAGCGGCGGTGGAATCTATTCGACGACTAGACGGACGCAGTCTGCGACACATGAAGAGCTATTTCAAGAAAGTTATGAGCGCTTGAATCAATTCCTGCGCCACGGTGTCACAACGGTTGAAGCGAAAAGTGGCTACGGGATGGAATGGGAAACGGAACTAAAGCAGCTGGAAGTGGCCAAACAGCTTAATGACAAGCATGTGATTGATGTTGTTTCAACATTCATGGGAGCCCACGCTGTACCGAAAGAGTACAAACAAAATCCTGATGAGTTTGTAAGATTGCTGATTGACGAAATGATTCCAAAGGTGGCAGAGCTCGGACTGGCAGAATTTAATGATGTTTTTTGTGAACATGGTGTTTTTACTCCAGAGCAATCGAAGCAGATTCTTGAAGCAGGCCTGCGATATGGCTTGATTCCGAAGATCCATGCGGATGAAATTGAGCCTTATGAAGGTGCTGAACTTGCGGCTGAAGTGGGTGCCATTTCGGCGGACCATCTCTTAAAAGCTTCGGAAAAAGGGATGAAAGCAATGGCTGAAAAAGGTGTAGTTGGAGTGTTGCTTCCAGGAACAGCTTACTTTTTAATGGCGGAGTCTGCAAATGGCCGTAAAATGGTAGATTTGGGTGTACCGGTGGCATTGTCGACAGATTGTAATCCCGGTTCATCACCAACGGTTTCACTGCCATTCATTATGAATCTAGGTTGTTTAAAAATGGGGATGACACCTGCAGAGGTGATTACTGCCACGACAATTAATGCTGCACATGCCGTTAATCGAGGTAAGGAGATTGGCAGTTTAGAGGTCGGCAAAAAAGCAGATGTTACGATTTTTAACGTCGGGAATTATATGAAACTGCAATATTCTTATGGTGTGAATCATACGGAAACCGTCGTGAAAAATGGTCAGGTGGTTGTCAGGGGAGGTCAGTTAGTTGAAGAGCTTTCTCTATCCTAAACTGAATCCACCGAGTTTTACATGGGTGAGACCTGATGAAGGGGCAGAGGTTGCGAAGGTGCACGAGTGGATCCAACCATTGACCGCTGCCACGAATCCTGAAAAAAGCAAGGACGCCGACTTTGTTGTTGTCGGTGTTCCGCTGTCTCGCTCATCGATAAGCGCTTCGGGTGCCTCAGAATTTCCTGAGGCATTCCGCCGCTCGTGGCGAAGTTTTACTACTTATAACCTTGATGAGGATATCGATTTATCCGAAATGACAGCTGTGGATGTTGGTGATGTGCCGATGCATGTCACGAATATCCAGCGGTGTCATGACAATATCATCGAAGCATCTGCTGCCCTTCATAAACATTTTGATGCCTCAAAGGTGTGTGCCATTGGCGGTGATCATTCGATAACAGCGATGATGGTCAAAGGTCTGCATCAAGTGAGGCCTGATGAAAAAATTGGCATCCTGCAGTTTGATACTCATTTTGATTTAAGGGATATGACCGATAATGGTCCGTCCAACGGGACTCCAATGCGGAATTTAATTGAAAGCGGAGTAGTGGATGGTAGTAATATGTACAACATCGGTCTGCATGGATTTTTTAATACAAAAGATTTAAAAAAATATGCAGATGAAAAAGGCGTCAACTATATCACGCTTCGTGAAACTCGAAAAAAGGGGATCGAAAAAACGGTTGTTGCCTGTTTAGAAGCGCTCGCTGCGAAGGTGGATACCATTTATTTAACAGTCGATATGGATGTTCTTGATATTGCCTATGCTCCAGGAGTACCGGCCTCAACGCCGGGGGGCATGACAACAGCAGAACTTTTGGATGGGGTACTTGTGGCTGCTAAACATCCAAAAGTCAAAGCAATGGACATCGTCTGCCTTGACCCACTAAAAGACACACATGTACAGCCAACAGTAAAACTTGGCACACACGTATTTCTAACCTTTCTTACAGGAGTAATGCTTCGCTAAAAAATTAATGGTGTCAGGCACCATCAAAAGACACTTCACTCAATTTATCCATCACGGGTGGACAGCGTTCTTTGAATTGGAGATTAATGTAAATGAAAGCAGGCGATCATTATCTTTTGGTGGCCTGCTATTTTTATGCGATAAAATAAATAAATATTCCTCCACAAAAGTTATACCTACTTATTGTATTTTAAAAAAACTAAGATAAATACTAACTAAAGATGCTATAACTTGGTATCAAATGAGTATGCCATTAAAGATCCTGGAAAACATTCTTTCTAATGACTTTTTGGAATTATTTAAGATTTATGAGGTGATTAAACACACATGACAATGTTGGATGTGGACGGTATCAGCCTGTATTATAACGTTAAGGGGGAAGGGACTCCTATTGTTTTTATTCATCCCCCACTACTCACAAGCGCGAATTTCAAGTACCAAATAGATGAATTATCTCAAAAGTTTAAAGTTATTACATTCGATATTAGGGGACATGGAAGGAGTTCGTACTCACTACAACCAATAACGTATCCGCTAATTGTAGAAGATATCAAACGTTTATTGGATCATCTGAAAATTACAAAAGCATTTCTATGCGGATATTCAACCGGAGGGTCTATTGGATTAGAATTTTTATTGACATTCCCCAATCGTTCCATAGGAGGCATTATCATTAGTGGAATGTCTGAAGTCGGAAATTGGAATTTAAAAAGGAGGATTTTTTTAGCAAGGAGTATTTTGAAAGCAGGAGCTGTTCGTTTTCTGGCGTCTGTCATTACATGGGGAAATTCGGATACACAAGAGACATTCATGGAGTTGTTAAAAGAGGGACTAAAAGGGGATGCAAGAAATATCGAGCAATATTATCATTATAGCTTACACTATAATTGTACTAATCGGTTAACCATGATTGAATTGCCGATTTTGCTGGTTTATGGTACTGAAGATAAGTCATTTCATGGTTATGCAAACTTATTACACGAAAAATTGCCATATAGTGAATTAAAGTTCCTTCCAAATGAAAAACATCAGCTTCCGACAAAAGCAGCGAAGGAATTAAATCAATTGATAAACCAGTTTATCAATGTTCTTTGTAAATAGCATTGTCCTTTACTATTGAGGAACAGAAATGCAACTGAAGAACAGTTTTTAGGAGTTAAAAATACATAAAGAGGTAATTCCTACCGAAATGGAATTACCCTGATAGCAAAAGTGTTAGCGGTATCTTATTAAAGAACAGAAACGATTATAAGAATGGATAACGCGATCAATGAATGGATTCCAAACCTGTCTGGTAATGTAAACAATTATTGAAGTTAAACTTCCTAGGAAGGCACTGCCTACAATATCAGAAGGAAAATGTTGACCCATCCAAATTCGTGAGAATCCTGCCAAGAAAGCTAAAATGAACATAATAGAACCAACTACGCGCTTATAAAGTAGTACAGAAGTTGCTGCAGCAAACGCTAGAGTGGTGTGTTTACTTGGAAATGATGAATTCTTTTTTGAGGGGGACGGGGGTAATAAATGTACCCAGTTTTTCAAAAATGGACGTGGTTTAAAATAAAACAGTTTAATAAAACAATTGAGAAGTAAAGTTACTACAACTGATATTCCTGCAAATAACGTGACTTTTTTATAAAAGTTGTTTCGAAACCACATAAAGATTAATAAAACCACATACAAATAACGAACTTTTTGAGAAATTATAATCATAATCGTGTCGAAAAGACGATAACGACCAGCAAATTGGTTTATAGCTCTAAATATTCTGTAGTCCATTCCAATCACTCCTCCAATTTTCCTCCCAATAATATTGCTAGTTTTTCCGATCAAAAAGTAAATATGTATATGGTTTCAGGGTAATCTCGGTTGCCAATATTGATATAATTGTTGTCGATCTAAAGCTTTTGATTTCATCAATTGAAAGTGCCTTTGGAACGTACGAGCGGAAAATTGGTGGGGGGTCAATAGTAGATGGAACGATTACCACTGGACTCAAGTAAAGTAGAGCAAGGATTAGCGAAATTAGTCCTAACAATTATAGAACTGCTGCGCCAGCTCATGGAGCGGCAGGCAATGCGAAGAGTTGAAAGCGATTCTCTTACCGATGAACAATTAGAAGAATTAGGGTTAACTTTAATGAGGCTTGAAGAAAAAATGGAAGAATTAAAAATCATTTTTGGTTTAGAAACGGAAGACCTCAATATAGAACTTGGCCCATTGGGGAAACTTCTCTAAACCGGCTGATAGGAGAGAGACTATGCCCATCCAACACCCGTCACTATCATCATCGAATTTGCTTGAGGTATTAGAAAAAATACTTGATAAAGGAGTGGTTATTGCAGGGGATATTAAAATATCGTTAGCAGACGTTGACTTGTTAACCATTAAAATCAGGCTGCTCTGTCGATTAGGAAAGTGGAGTCGACACTTTCTTTTTTATTGTAATTTCCTTGTGTGTGAAGTAATCAAAAATGAAAGTTCGGTAAGTGGATGTTAGGTACCATAAAACTTTAAAAAATATTTGACATGGTAAGACTAATCAAAAAAACCCTGATATTCTCAAGGTTCTTATTGTTTAGTAATGGGATAAGCGAATTGTATTCAATTATAATATGACTATTTTTTATTGTTTTTTAATATTTTTTTGAGTAATTTAAAAAGATCACTATTTTGTTCTTTTACGTCTTTTAGTTCTTTTTTTAACTCTAAAATATCATTAGTGATATTCTCTAGTTTTTGGGACAAAGATGCCAGCTCTACATTTTCTTGTTTTTCAGAAACCTTAGATACTGGGAGTGTCGCGTTTAGATTTTTTTTACTAAGTTCTGTAACTGAATCCAATAATGAGTCATTTTTCATAGTTGTTGCCAGTTGTTTCATGATAAAATTCAAATCAAGCGAATCCTTGTCTACATTGTTACCCGTATTCTGTACGCTATTATCATTAGTGACTTTCTTCCGTTTTTCAGTAATTTTTGACTCAGGAGGCGCAGGGTTTTGATTTTTTTTATTAAGTTCCGTAACAGAATTCATGAGCGAATCGTTTTTTAGGAGAGTTGTTGCCATTTGAATTAATGATCCAAAATCAAGCGAATTTGGATTTTTTAGTAAATTGTTGGCGAGATTTTCTAAATTGTTACCCGTATTCTGTACGCTATTTTCATTAATGTTTTCCTTCATAATTTAACCACCTTTTTAGTTTGAATTAGTAATAAGCTCAGAAATTTCCTAATATCTTATGTCGTTTGACTAAAAATGTAGTGTGTTAATATCATCATGTAACGAAATATTTTCTCTTTAATTCTATAAAATATTAAGAAAAAACCTAGAAGATTATTTTATTTTTAAATAATCTTCTAGAGTTCATCACACATCCATTAGGAATTCCTAGAAAGATATGATCCATTTGAGTACATAGAATGGATTGTGTAAGGAGCCACATTTGAAATTCTAATCCAGTAAAGGGGGAAAGATATCCATAATCTGAATAGGGGTCGCTTCTCGAGGTGAATAGTCCTCCAGAACGTGCCGACTTGCAACGAAAAATAAATTTTGTTTCGATATTTTCTTAGGATCGGTAGCAAATAGCTTTACGTAGGGATAAATTCCTGAAATCGTCGCGTATAGTGTATGCAATAATTTATCATTACTTACCTTTCCAATATAATTCATAATTAGAATTCCTTTGTCGGACAGCTTTTCGTTTGTTAGAGTAAAAAATTCTTTAGTTGTTAGGTGAAACGGAATTTCACTGCTGCTGTACGCGTCCAAAAAAATGATATCCTGAGATTGTGCCTCCTGAGTTTTTAAGAGCGCTTGTCCATCACCGACTTCCACGTTCTTTCCCGTATACCCAAAGTACTTCTTGGATACCTCGACGACCAGCGAGTCAATCTCCGCCGTTACCAAATATTTATGCGAATAATAAGAGCTAACGGTGCCAATTCCATGGCCAATAATGTATCCTTTTTTAAAATGAGATGCATAGTGATCAATAAGATCAACTGTGATTCGACTGTATGAAGCGACTAGGCATTGCGGTTGCTCCATATTTATTACTCCTTGGACACCATCGGAAGAAAATTGAAGTATTCGGAATTTTCCTCGCATTCCTTCGTATTTACTTCGATCCGTAACGTATATATTTTGATACGAGCTTGAAGTCTTATAAATTAACGTGGATCCGTAACGTGAAATATGTCTTTCTAAACCTTCATTTCTATTAAACGGATTCATATATACACCTCCAAAATACGGTTATCGTATAAAAAAGACCTTCTTAGACTTGGCTAAGAAGATCCCTAAATTGACTGCGCATTTTAATCCTGCCTAAATTATAAGCAAAGAGCAGTAGCGATGCAGTCTCCAATACAAGCTTGTACGTCCGCACGAGCTCCGAGCAAAACAGCTAACAGTAAGGCTACAATCAAAACAATTGCAATAAGAACTTCAACAACACTTACTGTACAAGGAGTTTGCATGTGTCATCCCCCCTTATTATTTTTTTGATAAGGAAGATTTTTAATCTCCTTATATTAGACAAGCTATGGTGAAAGAAAGCGATTGGTACTAGTTATATATATCAATTTATGAAATTATATTATTGTCCTAATTGATGTTCTTTCCCATATATCCAAAGTACTTCTTGGATACCTCGACGATCAAAAGGCTGTCCAATTTTTTGGGAGAAGTGAAATGGGACTATTGGTATATTTCCTTGAGGGAAATGCATAAAAAGTCGAAAAAGAGAAAAATCATATATTTCCCTAAACCGCCATTTTATTAACCAAAAAAAAGCCTAGGATAGTAAGGAAATAGGTAATAAATGCCCCATCATTATGGAAATAATTTAAATTATTCCTTGGGAAAGCGCATGTTCAGACAATTATCGAGTTTTATTGTCGGAAAATTGAAAAATTTAATTGGGATAAAGTAGATTATTATTACAACAAGTTTGAATAAAGAAAGTGAGCATTTTGTTAAAAATGATTGATGCCCACATTCATCTCGATCATTATAAAGATGATGAGATTAGTCAGCTGATGGAAACTATTCCGCAAATTGAAAATCTGATTTCGGTTTCTTATGATTTAGAATCGTGTAAAAGAAACCATGGGTTTACGGGAAAATATCAAAAGGTGAGAGCCGCATTCGGATACCATCCTGAGCAGCCGCTACCGACAGTTGAACAGCAGAATGAGCTGTTCTCTTGGATGAATGATCATATTGACATTATGATAGCCATTGGAGAGGTTGGGCTTCCCTATTATTTACGGAAAAAACAAAAGGTTACCACTTGCCAGTACGAACAGTACATAAAGCTGTTAGAGGCTTTTGTTCAAAAAGCAAGTACATATGGGAAGCCAAATGTCCTCCATGCAGTCCATGAGGATGCTCCCATTGTTTGTGACCTTTTAGAAAAATACCCCATTAAAAAGGCTCATTTTCATTGGTTTAAAGGAGACAATAAAACTATTAAGAGGATGGAAAAAATAGGTACTATATATCGGTTACACCTGATGTGGTCTATGAAGAGGAGATACAACAAGTTCAAAGATATCCGCTAGAACAAATGATGATTGAAACAGATGGTCCATGGCCATTTGAAGGTCCATTTTGGGGAACTATGACACATCCGAATATGATGCTTGAATCCATTAAGGCAATTTCAAAAATAAAAAAATTGTCAGTAGAAGAAGTGTCGGAAAGATTATGGAAGAACACAAGATTATTTTATCAATTATAAACGCATTATTATGATTTGTACTTAGAATGGAGTATGATTATAAAAATTGTCGTCCTTTCAGACACGTATTTGCCTAAAAGCTTGCCAACTAGATTAATTGAAGAATTAGTCAATGCTGATTTAATCAGCATATCTTTTTCACAAAATAGCCTTCTGAAAATAATAAAAAAGGGGAACACGAATAATGAACAAGCCGGTAATTGTCTATACAACAAAAGACTGTATTGAATGTACGATGGTCAAAAAAGTTCTTAGTGAGGAAGGAATTGCTTTTGAATCCAGGGACGTGTTGGCAAACCCTGAATATCAGGAGGAAGTGGAGAAATTCGGTTTTCTAGGGGTTCCTGTTACTGTCGTTGATAATCGAGCAGTGAAAGGATTTACAAATGAATTAAAGGAACTAATAGAAATAGCAAAAAGTTAAGGTGCAGCTGTCAATTCAGTAGAAAAATGGCTTGGAGGAAAATCCCCCAAGCCATTTTTCTGTAATTTATTATGCACTAATTGATTTATCAGTTTTGCTACTTTCCAGTTCAGCGGTAGGGTGGAATTCGTTTTCCATCTTGGAAACAACCACAGTTGCCACACCATTTCCGATTAAGTTCGTAATCGCACGTGCTTCAGACATAAAACGATCGACACCTAGTAATAAGGCAATCCCTTCGACTGGTATTACAGGGAAAGCTGACAGGGTAGCAGCAAGGGTAATAAAACCAGAACCCGTTACACCGGCAGCACCTTTAGATGTCAACATAAGAATACCTAATAAAGTGATTTGATGCCAAATCGTAATATCGACATTGTAAGCCTGAGCAATAAAGAGCGCAGCCATTGAAAGATAAATAGCAGTACCATCTAAGTTAAAGGAATACCCGGTTGGAACGACAAGACCAACAACTGATTTGGAACAGCCGTATTTTTCAAGTCTTTCCATCATTCTTGGTAAAGCAGATTCAGAGGATGAAGTACCTAATACCAAGAGAATTTCTTCCTTAATATAAGCGATGAATTTCAAAATATTAAATCCATAAATTTTCGCGATTGTCCCAAGGACGAAGATGATGAAAAGAAACATCGTTGCATAAACGCTGCCCATCAATTTTCCAAGCGAGACTAACGAACCAAGACCAAAATTACCAATCGTATAGGCCATTGCACCAGATGCTGCAATGGGTGAAAATTTCATTACAATATTAACAATCTTAAAAAAGATTTCCGTAAATTGCTCAAACAAGGCAACAACTGGTTTCCCTTTTTGCCCTAAAGATGCAAGTGCAATCCCAAACAGGACGGCAAAGAATAAAATCGGGAGCAGCTCGCCCTTCGCCATTGCCCCAACAAAATTATCAGGAATAATTCCTAAAATAAATTCAATAAATCCATGACTAGTTTCATTTGCTTGCGCGGTAAATTGTGAAATATCTCCGCTTTTTACGGAATCTGTATTAAACCCAGATCCAGGTTTGATCACATTAACTAAGAGCAAACCAATAGCCAAGGCAAACGTCGTTACAATTTCAAAATACAGGAGCGCTTTCCCGCCGATACGCCCAACCTTCTTCAAATCCCCCATATTACCGATGCCAATGACTATTGTAAAAAATACAATTGGAGCAATGACCATTTTAATTAACTTGATAAAGATATCCGCCAAAACCTTTAATTCTGTACCGAATTTCGGAAAAAGAAATCCGATGACAATCCCAAGTACGATCCCCAATAATACTTGGACGGTCAAATTTTTAAAATTAATTTTCATTTCCACATACACCCCTTTGTTTAGTAAATCTGTTAACGCTTTCATCGCACCCAAGGACATAATAAATGAAAATTCAGACAATAGTAAGATTTTGGTCATATTGGTCTTATTGTTCCTTTTGTTATAGAAAATACCTTAGTTAACTCTCATAAAAATCGAACAAAATTGCTATCTATGAATTTACTATTTCAATAAAATAGGCCATGATAATAATATAAAGTGAAAAAATAATTTCATTTAATGTAAGGGGGAGCAGGGGATGTTTCCGTTAAAAGTACTATTGATTGAAGATGATCCGATGGTTCGAGAGGTGCACCGCCAATTCATTGATAGGATTGAAGGGTTTTCGATTATCGGAATCGCCTCTAATGGGATGGAAGGATTAAGATTAGTGAAAGAACTCAGTCCGGATCTGGCGATTATCGATATTTATATGCCTTATATGGGTGGATTGGAAATGCTCAGCGAACTTCGTTCAGAGGCCTATTCTGTGGATGTGATAGCGATAACAGCTGCGAGCGATATAGAAACCATCCACCGTGTTCGACAACAAGGGGCTGTTGATTACATCATAAAACCGTTTACCTTTGATCGAATTAAAAAGTCACTTGATAATTATAAAAACTATCGAGCCAAATTAGGAGAAAAGCAAGCTCTTTTACAGGAGGAGCTCGATCAAATTTTATTTATTGATAGCAAAGAAGAAAGCGAAAGAGAGAGTTTGCCCAAGGGATTAAATATGAATACGTTAATAAAAATTACCCATTTTATTTCGCAGGAAAAAGAACCTGTTTCTGCGGAAGAAGTGGCGGAAAGCATTGGAATGGCTCGGGTAACGGCTCGAAGATACCTTGATTACTTAGAAAAAGAAGGAAAAGTCAAGATTCATATTCATTACGGCGGCGTCGGAAGACCAATCAACCGTTACGGTGTTTAACGCAAATACCTTGAAAAGCTTGCCTGTGAGAAAGGGGGAATCATGTTGGGGTGGAAAATAAGGTTGTCCAAACCAAAACTTCGTTTACAATCGACGATAACCCTGCTGGTTTGTATCGTGGTCGTGATGGCATTGTTAGTAACCGAGATTTTAATCACCAACAGAATTTCACAAGAAACAGAGAAAAGCCAAACCGAGAAAGCAACAGATATTGCGAGGATTGTTTCACAGTCACCAATTGTCATTAATGGACTTAAAAATAAAACAGCAGAGAAGGATATCCAAACATTTGCGAATGATATTAAACAGTCAACGCATGTTGAATTTATCGTCGTGATGGACATGTATGGAACAAGAAAATCACATCCTAACCGCAACCTATTAGGTTTGCATTTTGTCGGTGGGGATGAAGGACCAGTCTTAAAAGGGAAAGAGCATATTTCCATTGCCAAAGGGACATTGGGATTGTCTTTACGCTCATTTGTTCCGGTGTATGATCAAGAAAATAAACAAATAGGAGCAGTCGCGGTTGGGATTTCTTTAGAAAAAGTTAATCAGGCGATCGAACAAAGTAGGAAAATTATTTTGATCGGTGTGGGAGTAGGAATTCTAGTTGGGATTCTAGGAGCCCTTTTTCTAGCTAGAAAAATCAAAGCGATTCTTTTTGGACTTGAGCCGAGTGAGATGGCAAAATTGGTTGAGGAACGTAGTGCGATGCTCCAATCCACAAAGGAAGGAATTTTGGCAGTTGACCAGGATGCGTTTACCACTCTTGTAAATAATGAGGGGATCCGACTTCTTCAAAAAGCTGGCATTCATGGGTCCTTTTTAGGAAGAAAAGTGGATGACTACATGCCAAATTCTATGCTATCTTCTGTTCTAGAAACGGGGGAATCTCAATTAGACCAAGAACAAGAAATCAATCATATTACCATTTTAACCAATCGGGTTCCGGTGGTTGTCAAAGGAAAGATTGTCGGTGCGATTGCTACATTCAGAGAAAAAACCGAAATCAAGCAATTAGCTGAACAATTAACCGGTGTAAAGCTATACGCGGAAGCACTGAGAACCCAGTCACATGAATTCATGAATAAACTGCATGTAATATCAGGTTTAATTCATATGAAAGACTATCAAATGGTCTCGTCATATATTACCAAAATTGTCGATCACCAACAAACTGAAGTAGAATTTGTTGTCAGTCGTTTTAAAGATCCTGTTTTAGCAGGTTTTATTTTAGGAAAACTTAGCTTCGCTAGGGAAAATGGATGTGAATTAATCATTGATGGGGAAGGAAGTCTACCTGAACCACAGCAGCAGGAAATAACCCATGAAGTGGTAACGATTCTCGGGAATTTAATCGATAATGCACTAGATGCTGTTGCGGACCGTCCACATAAAAAAGTTACCTTAAGGTTTGACTTTTACGATGAAGTCCTAGCGTTGGAGGTCCATGATACAGGACAAGGAATCGATGAGGATGTAAGACATCGCTTATTTATCAAAGGGTATTCTACCAAGGGTGAAAATCGGGGAATCGGTTTATCATTGGTGCAGAGAAGCTTGGAAAAATTAAATGGACAGATAGAAATTCATTCCCAAAAAGATAAAGGGACAACATTTATTGTTACTTTCCCATATAAAAGCAAACAACAATAATAATGTTATGTTAACTGGTACTTTTTCCTTTACATTCTAGTACCATAGGAATATTATGTAGTTAATTAAATAAAGTATTAGATCTACTAGGGGTGCCCTGTAAACAGGCTGAGAGAAAATGGTGAAATTTTCAACCCTTCGGACCTGATCTGGATAATACCAGCGTAGGAAAGTAGCCAAGTGAATGTTAATTATTTCTTTGACTAACTAACCAGGTCCTTTTATGGATCTGGTTTTTTTATTTTGGCTGTTTAAAGGTCATTGTTTATTTTTAAAGCTAATTTGATGGAGCGGAAATCATCGGCCAAGTTTAACCGAACCTTTATTTTAAATAAGAAACGGGGAAATTGAGATGGAAAAAAACAGTTTGTATGAAACGTTGGAAGAAGTTAGAAAGGTTAACCCGCTTGTACATAATATTACTAATGTTGTCGTCACAAATTTTACAGCAAATGGGCTCCTTGCCCTTGGTGCCTCACCGGTTATGGCATATGCAGTTGAGGAAGTCGCAGATATGGCCAAGATTGCAAGTTCATTAGTATTGAACATTGGAACATTAAACCCACAGACAGTAGAATCGATGATCATTGCCGGAAAAGCGGCCAATGAATCCGGTGTTCCCGTCATTTTTGACCCGGTTGGTGCGGGGGCTACTCGATATCGAACCGAAACCGCGCAACGAATTATGAACGAGGTAAAAGTCTCTGTGATTAGAGGAAACGCAGCCGAAATTGCCAATGTGGTTGGTGAAAAGTGGGAAATCAAGGGCGTCGATGCTGGGGATGTAAAAGGAAATATCATTGAACTAGCTATTACTTCAGCACAAAAATTGAATGGACTTGTCGTCATCACTGGAAAAGAGGATGTCGTATCGGATGGGAAAACAACCTATGTCGTGTCAAATGGACATCCAATTTTAACGAAGGTGACAGGCACTGGCTGTTTATTAACCTCTGTGATTGGAGCGTTTGCAGGAGTGGAGAAGGACCTGCTTCAAGCTTCAGTGGCTGCTTTAACGTATTATGGAATCGCGGCAGAGAAGGCAGCAGCAAAAACAGTTGAAATGGGACCTGGAAGTTTCCAAATCGAATTCTTAAACCAATTAACTTTAGTTTCTTCCGAAGATATCATTTCACATGCTTCTGTTAAAAAATTCAATCGATAACTGGGGGTAATTTAAATGAAAAAAGCATTAACAATCGCTGGTTCTGATAGCGGCGGTGGAGCAGGAATTCAAGCGGATTTAAAGACATTTCAGGAACTAGATGTTTTCGGGATGTCGGCATTGACTGCAGTAACGGCCCAAAATACATTAGGCGTCCATGCTGTCTATCCAATGACGGCTGAGGCAGTCGTAAAACAGATCGAAGCGATCGGCGAAGATATCGGTACGGATGCGGTGAAAACAGGCATGCTTTTTAATGCTGAAATCATCGAGGCCGTCGCTGCACAGCTTAGAAATTATCAATGGCAAAATATTGTTGTCGATCCAGTCATGATTGCTAAAGGTGGCGCTTCCTTGTTGCAAATGGAAGCCATTTCTGCCATGAAAAAATACTTATTGCCGCTAGCAACGGTAATCACCCCGAATATTCCAGAAGCGGAAGTACTAACGGGTATGTCGATTCTGACTGTGGAGGATAAACTGGAGTCTGCTAAAAAACTACATTCGTTAGGCGCAAAAAATGTCGTGATTAAGGGCGGCCATGATGAAAATGAGTCTGAATCCACTGATTTATTATTTGATGGAAAGGAATTTTACTACTTTACCAGCAAGAGAATTCAGACAAAGAACACACATGGAACCGGTTGTACTTTTTCCGCAGTAATTACTGCTGAACTAGCAAAAGGGGAAACTCTATATGAAGCAGTATGTAAAGCAAAGGATTTTATTCAGGCGGCAATTGAGAACCATTTGGAGATCGGGCAGGGACACGGGCCAACTAACCATTGGGCTTATCGAAAAAGAAAAAGCGCTAAGGAGCTGGCTGAATTATGAAAAATTTACGAGCGGCTTTAAGTGTTTATTTTATCATGGGCAGCACCAACTGTTTAAAGGATCCAGTCGAAGTTTTAAAAGAGGCGATTGCCGGAGGGATTACACTTTTTCAATATCGAGAAAAGGGTGACGGCGCGTTAACTGGAGCTGACAAATATGCACTCGCGAAAGAACTCCAAGCCATTTGCAGAGCACATCATATCCCTTTCATTGTTAATGACGATATCGAGTTGGCTTTGGCAATTGATGCGGATGGTGTACATATCGGACAAGAGGATGAATCGGTGTACGCAGTTCGGGAAAAGATCGGCGATAAGAGAATCCTTGGGGTTTCCGTCCATTCAACGGAAGAAGCAATGACAGCAATAAGCGGTGGTGCTGACTATTTTGGCATTGGCCCTGTTTTTCCGACAAAAACAAAGTTGGATGCCAAACCATCACGGGGAACAATACTGATCGAAAAATTGCGAAAAGATGGCATTGATATTCCGATTGTTGGGATCGGAGGGATCACGGTAGTAAACGCTCAATCGGTAGTGGAAGCTGGGGCAGATGGGGTTTCCGTTATTACGGCCATAAGCCATGCAGAATCACCAATCGAAGCAGCCAGGGCGTTAAGAAGTAGTGTCGGTATTAAAGGAGAAGTATTCTAGTGAACAAAACACATAAACTGACGTTAACTGCGATGATGATAGCGATCGGTACCATTTCAAGCAATCTGTTCTATATACCGATTGGATTTACAAAGGTCTTCCCGGTTCAGCACTTTTTGAACGTTTTATCAGCCGTTCTTTTAGGACCTTATTATGCTGTAGCTCAAGCCTTTTGTGTATCCCTGTTAAGAAACCTGATGGGAACTGGTTCGATTTTTGCCTTTCCTGGAAGTATGGTTGGAGCTTTACTGGCCTCGCTATTATTTTTGAAAACTAGAAAGATCTATCTTGCTTTTATCGGAGAAGTAATTGGAACGGGTATCATTGGGGCACTGCTTTCTTACCCAATCGCTACTCTTTTTCTCGGTCAAAAGGCAACATTATTTGGGTTTATTCCATTATTTATATTTAGCTCGTTTGCTGGAGCGCTGATTGGATTTATTATTTTAACCGTATTTTTAAGAAAGAAAGTTTTGATTGTTAGTGAAAATGATACCACTATCAGGAACTAATCATCGATAGTAAGGGAGTGAACAAATGAAAGAGGATCTGCTTGAAAAAATCGCACAAGAAGTAGAAGCAAGAGAAGCGGAATTAATCGAATTGTTGACCACACTTATCGCGTTTCCAACCGTTAGTCCTCCTGCACGGAATACAAATGATGTCCAGGAATTTATAAAAGGGTATTTAGAAAACATGGGATTTTCCACAGATAAGTGGGATGTCTATCCCGGAGATCCGAATGTGGTTGGCAATTTACCTGGTGAATCTTCTGATCAATATAATAGTTTGATTGTAAATGGTCATGTGGATGTCGCGGAAGTTGGGGATAATACAGAATGGGATTATTCTCCGTTTTCTGCCTATCGCAAAGATTCCTACATATATGGACGTGGTGTGGCCGATATGAAAGGTGGAATTGCGGCATCACTAATCGCTATTAAACTTTTAAAAGATCTGGGTATCCCGCTCAAAGGTGATCTCCAATTTCAATCTGTTATCGGTGAAGAAGTTGGAGAGGCTGGGACGCTGGCGTGCATTGAGAGGGGTTATACCGCTGACTATGCAGTAGTGGTTGATACAAGTGATTTACATATTCAAGGACAAGGCGGAGTCATAACTGGATGGATTACCATTCAAAGCAAAGAAACTTTTCATGATGGAATCCGTAGGATGATGATTCATGCAGGTGGCGGTGTTAAAGGGGCCAGTGCGATCGAGAAAATGATGAAGATTATTTCGGGACTACAAGACTTAGAACGCCACTGGGCCGTTACGAAAAGTTATCAGGGCTTTCCTCCCGGCACAAATACGATTAATCCTGCCGTTATTGAAGGTGGCAGGCATGCAGCATTTGTGGCCGATCGCTGTGCTCTATGGGTTACGGTTCATTTTTACCCGAATGAAGACTATGAAGAGGTTATTAAAGAAATAGAACAACATATTGGTGCAGTTGCAGCAGCAGATCCGTGGCTTCGCGAGAATCCGCCACAGTTTGTTTGGGGCGGAAAATCAATGATTGTTGATCGTGGTGAAATTTTTCCATCGTTAGAAATTGATTCTGATCATCCTGGAACGAAGGTTTTAGCTAATTCCTATGAAAAATTGTTAACAGACAAGCCGACGGTGGGCATGTCAACCACCGTTACAGATGCAGGCTGGCTGGGTCGAGCTGGTATACCAACGGTCATCTTTGGCCCTGGTAAATTGGAAGATGCCCATGCAGTAAATGAAAAGGTTGAAATTCGGCAATTATTAGATTTTACAAAAGTATTAGCTGTATTTATCGCGGAATGGTGTAACACGAGGAAGGAAGAGTATGGAAATGAAACTCACCGAAAGACTTTATCAATCAGTAAATGATGTATGGGAGAAAACCCATCAACATCCATTTGTAGTCGGAATAGGTACAGGGGATCTGCCTGTTGAATCCTTTATCCGCTACATGAAACAGGACTATGTGTTTTTAATTGACTACTCTAAGCTGTTTGCTATAGGGGCTGTTAAGGCAAAGGATATTGAAACCATGGCCGCATTTGCGAAGCTTTTGCATGAGACATTGCACGGGGAAATGGATCTGCACCGACAGTATGCTGAAAGGTTTGGAATTACCCATCAACAGCTGGAGGAAACAAAACCAACGCCGATTAACTTAGCCTATACTCGGTATATGCTAAATGTTGCTCAAACAGGTTCGCTCGAGGAATTAATCGCTGCTCTCTTGCCGTGTATGTGGAGCTACTGGGAGATTAGCAAGATGCTAGCAGATACCTATCCGAATGCTAGTGATCATCATCTTTATGGAGAATGGGTGAAAATGTACTCTTCTAATGAATTTGGTTCATTAGCAACTTGGTTGATCGATTTGTTAGATAGATTGACAGAGGGTAAATCGGAGCGGGAATTAGCCAACTTAGAAGAACACTTTCTGACTACATCAAAATTTGAATATATGTTCTGGGATATGGTCTATCAGGGAGGCGAGTGGCCTGTCTAACTCAACCATGTTAACTATAAAAAACCTATCCTACTCTTTTCAAAGTGAAGGAAACTCCAATCCTATTTTCAATCAAATTTCACTAGACATTAAGCCAGGAGAGTTTGTCTCAGTGATAGGCGCAAGTGGATCTGGAAAGAGCACTCTTTTTAAATTGATTACTGGTTTACTTGAACCTGATCAAGGAGATATTATGGTCAATGGTCAGAAGACTGGAAAGAGATTAGGGAGTATCGGTTACATGCCGCAAAAGGATCTGCTTTTACCATGGAGAACCGTTTTAGAAAACGTGTTACTACCTTTAGAAGTGACAAAGGAACCAAAGCAAGCGAGAATTCCTGAAATACGAGAGTGGTTATCGCGGTTTGGTTTGGCAGAATATGAAAAAGCTTATCCGAATGAACTTTCGGGAGGTATGAAGCAGCGCGTAGCTTTTTTAAGAACCCTTATGACAGGGAAGGATCTTTTATTATTGGATGAGCCCTTTGGCGCACTCGATTCCCTGACAAAACGGAACATGCATAGCTGGTTATTAGGACTGTGGGGGGAATTACAAAAGACTGTATTGTTCATTACCCATGATCTTGAAGAAGCGGTTTTGTTGAGCGATAGAATCTATTTGCTCCAAGACACCGGAATCAAAGAAATGATGGTCAACCTGGTGAGACCAAGAAGTTCACAGCTAATCTATCAATCAGAGTTTATTACGATGAGAAAAGAACTGGAGTGGCTGATTCACAATGAAAGCTAGTTTGAAAAAATGGACGGAACAGTACGGTTTGTTTTTGATCGTGGTGATCCTCCTTGTCAGCATATGGGAATGGGTCGTCAGGCAAGGCATGATTCCATCCTTTATTTTGCCAGCGCCTTCGGCTATTTGGGGGTCATTACAAGAAAACCGACAGCTTTTATTTGAAGTGCATTTGCCCGCTACCGTAAAGGAAGTTCTGATCGGTTTTGTGCTCTCCGTAATCGGTGGATTATCGCTGGGAGTTGCTATGCACTTTTCTCGTTCCATTGAAAAGGTACTATATCCATTTCTTGTTATCTCACAAACGGTGCCGCTAATTGCAATTTCACCGATTTTTATTATGTGGTTTGGCTATTCGATTTGGAGCAAAATTGCCGTGACTATTTTAACCGCCTTCTTTCCCATCGTCGTAAGTACCTATGATGGGTTGAAATCTGGTGGAAGTGAATACCGGGAATTACTGTTAACAATGGGCGCCAATCGCTGGACAATTTTTAAAAAAATCCAAATTCCCATGGCGTTACCAGCCATTTTTTCAGGATTGAAGTTGTCAGTAGTTTATTGTGTTGTCGGAGCGACGGTTGGTGAATGGCTGGGTGCTAGTGAAGGCCTAGGGTACTTCAGTCGACGAATGTCTGGTAACTTACAGGCAGACTCCGTGTTTGCTGCAATATTTTTATTATCGCTTTTAGGGATTGTGTTGTTTTTATTCATAGGTTTATTGGAAAAACAGTTATTGAAAAATAAAATTCGCAGCTAGAAAGGGAGTAAACTCAAATGAAGAAAAGTTTTTTGATCATGGTAAGTCTATTGTTACTGCTATTAAGTGCTTGTGGTAAAAACAATGAAAAGGAATCAGATAAAGCCACGGGGGATGCCGATAAACTACAAAAAGTTAGCTTAATGCTAGATTGGTATCCAAATGCGGTGCACTCATTTCTTTTTGTCGCTGAAGAAAAGGGCTATTTTAAAGAACAAGGATTAGATGTTGATATCCAAATGCCAGCAGATACCAATGACCCGCTTAAACTAGTTGCGGCCAACCAAATTGACATGGCGCTTAGCTATCAACCACAGGTACTTGTGGCACGCAGTGAAGGTATTCCTGTTCAATCCATTGGAGCAATTGTCCGTCATCCATTAAATCAATTAATGGTGCCAGCAGATGGTTCGATAAAATCACCCAAAGATTTAGCTGGGAAAACGATTGGCTATCCATCGATTCCATTAGATGAAGCGATCGTTCAAACGATGGTGAAAGCTGATGGCGGAGACGCCGGAAAGATAAAAATGGTCGATGTGGGCTGGGATCTCATTCCTGCGATGGCAACGAAAAAAACTGATGCGCTGATCGGCGGCTATATTAACCATGAGAAGTTATTGCTAGAAAAAGAAGGTCACCCGATGAGAACATTAAATCCTGCGGACTATGGCGTTCCAGATTATTATGAATTAGTTATGGTCGCTAGCGAAAAGGGATTAAAAGAAAAACCAGAAGTGTATAAAAAGTTTATGACTGCGATTACGGAAGGTCAAAAATACGTTCAAGAACATCCAGAAGATGGTCTTTCGATCTTAATGAACCATGAAGATAAAACATCACCACTAGAGAAGGATGTCGAAACAAAAAGCTTAGAAATCCTTCTCCCACTAATGGACGCAAAAGAAAAACCATTCGGCTACCAAGACCCAGAAACCTGGAACACCACAGCCCAATGGCTAAAAGACAACAAAGTCATAAAAGACACCGTCAAAGCCAAGGATGCATTTATTAACTTTTAAAATATTTTGGTGTCAGGCACCACAAAAAGACAAAACCAGCAAAATGTCCGCCCTGGGTGGACATTTTTTTGTTGTTCTTTTTATTGGGTTGTTGCTGAATACCTCATTGAAGTTTGCTAATATATAGGTAAAATCTATTATTGAGGTAGCTACATGAAAATCTTTGTGACAATGAAAAGTCTGGCTAAAAGGAAGGATTATCTTACGAGTAAGGAGATTCATTTAGAGAGTTCTCCGCCGACACTAAGAGTGTTGTTGACAGAATTAGTGTCAATCCAAGTCCAGGTGTTCAATGCAACAACCCAAACAGAAACCAAATTGGTAAGTTTCCTTACAAACGAGGAAATAGAACAGCAAGTCCATGCCGGAAAAGTAGGGTTTGGGACTAAATATAGCGACCAAAAAGCCGATCTGCAAACGGCAGCCAGGGTGGCTATCCAAGCCTTTGAAGATGGTTTATACCGAGTATTTATTAATGACAAAGAGTCGCTCGATTTAGATAAGCCATTGGATTTACAAGAGGATGATCAACTTACTCTTATAAAGCTGACATTGTTAGCAGGACGTATGTGGTAATGGGGGGAACCGGTATGAGAGCAAAAAATAAGGATCTATATTATGAAAGTTTAGAAGCGAAGGCAATCAAAGAATTTTCTGGAACAGAGCAGAAGTTGGCGCTGCTTCTAATAAAATTAATGGACGCGACCTACATCGTACGCGATACAAATCTTCAAGAAATTAGAAACATCCTATTCACACAAAAAAGCCCCCGTGACCCCCTCATTTTCCAACCGCTAGTGGAAATTGTACACACCTTAATCGGAGCAGAATACGGGGCTCTTTTTCAATATATCGTCGACCATAAATGTGAATATCCATATAGTGAAGGATATTCGCGACGACCGTTTCGGACGAGAAACCTCGAGTATCACTACCATGGAATGATCGAGAGCTTCCTTTATATATTTGACTTGGATTTTGAAGAGTTTTCGATTATTGATTATCTATCCAGCCGTGAGGGATCGCCGATATACAATCCTCTGATCAGTGATATGATTGCTTATGAAATTGACCAAAATAATGAACGGGTATTTCAAGCCCTATCCAATATAATTTTCGGAGAAAATAACACGGCACTACTTACATATGAAATGATCAAGGGCATTTATAAAAGCCATAGCCAGGACGGATATAAAATGCTCGGTGATTTGTTACTTGCCTCCAGACTGCAAGAGGGCCTGCGCCAAAGCATTGTCGAAAATATGGATGAAGGTACATTAGAAGCTACTATATACATGCTTAAAGTCATCCTTGACAACGAACTTATTCGTTACAGTTCCGTCGTAAGAGCGCTTGACGTTTGGACAGGCTTGGACCTGCAAGCCTCGGATAAAAGAGTGACTAAACGATCGATTCAATACGCGGCAGATTCTCTATCCAATCAAGTGCTGCGTGAAGAGGGAGTTAGAAGCGAGAATCTGAATACGCTTTGCATTAGTCTTTGGGCAACAGCTGTGAATGAAGAAGACGATATAAAAGAATCGATCCAATTCCTGATGGAAAACGGCGAAACCTATCAAAAGGTGATGGCCCAATTCTTTTTAACACAAAGCCAAAATTCGGGTATGAGATTTGAGTTAGCACACCCGTTTTTAAGTCAAAAGAACGTAGAGCTGCAATATTATCTTCTCAAAAACTATGTGTATGACTACGATATCCATTGGTCATACGATGCTGAAAAAAGTGAAAGCACCCTGACATTCAACCAGGTACCATTGTTAGAAAACAAGAAGGAACGATCTCGACAGTTTGAGTTGTTTAAAAACATGTTCTTACAAATGCCCAAAAGAGAACTCGAAATCGAATCAAAAGCCATTCAAGGACTAACACTATTTTTCTCAAGGAGCGAAATTGCGAGAAAAATGATGTTCTTAACTGCCTACGACTTGGATAAGGATTGGCTAAGACAATTAATTGAATCGAAGGACAAGCTAAGTGCTGAATTAAGAGAAGATCTGCTATCATTTTTTATCAAGGATTACTCGGATAATACACAACGCGATTTCCTTTTTGCAAGCCTCGCTGATAAAAGTGTGAACAATCGAGAAATCGCACTCACGATCATCAAATCAATGGAACTTATGCCTGAGGAAATTTTAAAGATTGAAGCGATGTTAAAATTAAAAACTGGAGCCCTCCGACAAGGAGCCATTCAGATTTTACTAGGACTCCCGAAGGATCAGCTAGAAACCGCACTTGAGCGTTTATTATCAAGTAAAGCAGAGTTGCAACGAGTGGGTGCACTTGAAATCTTATCAGAAATCAATGATCAGGAGGAACGTGAAAGACTAGTTAAAGCGTTTAAAAATACAATCTTTCAAATGAAAGCTGGCTCAAAAGAACAAATTTTACTTGATAAATTGTTTCAAACCGAGGAATTCAACCTGGATAATGGGTTTGGATTATTTGACCCGAATCATCGAGTAAACCTTGAACTCGAGCATCATAAACAAGAGTTAAAAAACCTTTTACAGCCAACCACAGATTCTAGCAAACAATTTCTTCAAGGTTTAGCCGCATTAGTTCATGAACATCGTCAGGTGGAATATGAGGTCGAGTGGTACGATGGCTCAAAGGAAACGCTCCATATTGGCGAGGAATTAAGGTGCTCTTATCAAGAGGATGAAAAACAGCAAATCGACCAACTTCCAATAACTGAAGTATGGAAGGAGTATTTTTGTACCCATGTGCTACCAACACCAGAGCTCATTCAGACTGCCTTCTATCTTCACTCGGAAAGGATCTTTAGCTATTACAATAATAGGCTGGATGTTTGGGAGGTTATGGATTATCCAAAGGTAGAGGGCTGGAGGAAAACATTTTTAGAAGAAATTTATCCAATCGAAAACATCGAAGAAATGAATCGCTTTCTTGATGATTTGAATTATCGTTCCCAAGTAGAAACGCTTTTCGATGCTTATTTTACCAGTCAAGATTCAAAAGAGCTTTTCGATAACATCAGTGCTGTATTAAATTTTCTGGTACATTCGATCCCTGAAGATAAACTCAAAACTGAATACAAGCTGCTTGATTTTATTACCGATCCATGGCTGGAATGGACAGAACACTTTGCCGATATTACTAGTGAATCTTTTGATGTGTATTTCAAGCTTCATTATCAGTTATATACGATGGCTAATTTTGAAAGTTTTCTTCCATCGATGGAAGATTTAGCAAAAGCTTATGCACATAAAATGATCGATGAACAAGTCATTTTTCATGAGCTTTTGGGACGAGATGATACAAGTAGAGACTATGTATCCGAATTAACCAATCCCAAGGATCATTTTTTAAAAAATGATCCTGATATGATTCCTATTAAAGATCAGGTGGTTCAAAGAATATTAGAAATTGAACTAAAAAGAGGGGATCTCCAAACAGATATAACTACCGTAGCTATGGGAATTGAACGCCATGAAGGCATAGAATCCTTTGTTCAAATCCTATTAGGCCTTGATAAAGAATCGTTCGTGCGCGGCTATATTTATGGTAATGGCAGCGATCTCACTAAAAAAGAAGTGTTCTCCCATTTATTAAAGACAAGTTATCCAAAAGAGGGAGACAGCGACGCACAACTGAAGCAATTTTTAAAGGGGAAGACATTGTCGGAAAAAAGATTATTAGAGGCATCGATGTATGCCCCGCAATGGCTAGACATTGTTTCAAAGCACTTAAATTGGAATGGTTTGAGGAGTGCCGCCTGGTATTTCCATGCCCATATCAATGAGACATTTTCTGAGGAAAAAGAAACCATTGTTGCGCATTATTCGCCCATCTCACCACAGGAATTTCAAGATGGTGCTTTTGACATCAGATGGTTTAAAGAGTCTTACGAACAGTTGGGTGAGGAACGGTTTCAAATTCTCTATCAATGTGCTAAATACATTTCGGCTGGTGCGAATCATCGCAGATCACAGCTGTTTGCTGATGCAGTTTTGGGGAAATTAGCACTTGAAAATACTAAAAACCTAGTTCAGGAAAAAAGAACAAAGGATCAGGTATTATGTTACAGCTTGATTCCAGTGAAAAATGAACAAGATGTTCTCAATCGGTACGTATTCTTACAAAGATTTTTACAGGAAAGTAAGAAGTTTGGAGCACAGCGCCGTGCCAGTGAATCGAAAACAGTCACGATTGCCCTTGATAACCTCGCCAGAAATGCAGGCTATAAGGATGTAACAAGGCTAAAGTGGGCGATGGAAGCGAAAAAAATGGAAGAGATTGCCCCATTTCTTGAGCCGAAAGTGATGGATGATCTGACTGTACAGCTCGTGATTGATGCCAATGGGCGAGGAGATATCAAAGCAGTAAAAGGGGATAAAACACTAAAAACTCTACCAGCCAAGTACAATAAACATTATTATATTGTTGTCTTAAAAGGGTTGAAGTCAGATTTAAGGGAGCAATACAAACGAGCAAAAGAAGAGTTGGAACGCTCGATGGAGCTTGGAAATAGTTTTCTTTTAAGTGAAGTTTATACTATGATGAAAAATCCGGTGTTGGCTCCACTTATGACATCATTGGTACTAAAAGTGGGGAACTATTTAGGCAATTTTGAAGACGGTTGTCTAAATGGTGTTGGGGCGGTTGATAAGTATTCCATTCAGGCTACTGATGAAATTTTCATCGCTCACCCAGTCCATCTCTTTGAGAGTGGGAAATGGAGTGAATTCCAACAGGATTTATTCGCTCGGAAGGTGAAACAGCCGTTTAAGCAGGTGTTTCGAGAACTATATTTACCAAATCAGGATGAACTTGCAGCGGGAACGGGAACCCGAAGATACGCGGGTCACCAAATCCAGCCGCAAAAAACAGTTGCCTTATTAAAAAATCGCTTGTGGACGACGAGTTATGAAGCGGGACTTCAAAAAGTCTACTACAAGGAAAATATTATCGTGCAACTAAATGCTTTAGCCGATTGGTTCTCTCCATCGGATGTGGAGTGTCCGACCATGGAAACAATTGAATTTTTCGACCGTCTTACATATCAACCTCTAGAAATTAAAAATATTCCGAAGGTGATCTTCTCGGAAACGATGCGAGACATTGATTTGGTTGTCAGTATCGCCCATGTCGGCGGGGTGGACCCAGAGGCTAGCTTAACCACGATTGAAATGAGAAAAGTAATAGTGACGGAATCGGTTCGATTAATGAGATTGGAAAATGTAAGAAATGAGGGCAATTTTGCGCTGATTAACGGAAGTCTTGGGGATTATAGTGTTCACCTGGGAAGTGCCAATGTGTATAAACAGGCTACAGGTGCCATTTATATCGTTCCCGTCCATTCGCAGCAGCGTGGTCGAATTTTCTTGCCATTCATGGACGATGACCCAAAAACCGCCGAAATTGTTTCAAAAGTCCTTTTGCTCGCGGAAGATAAGAAAATCAAAGATCCGTTTATTTTGGAACAAATAAAAAACTAGCAAAATTTCGTTCATACAAAAGACCGCTACTTCGATGGTAGCGGTCTTAAAATTTTATAAAAATGTACGATAAACGGGTCTCGTGATAAGGTTCATGAAGTATGCAGAGATCCGCGGATTGGGCTTTCTTTTTTTATTTAGGAAGGTAATGATGGTGTCTGCCTTTTTGATCCCTACTCCATGTCCATAGAATTGGTCATCGGACATAAAAATCACATTTTCAGCGCGCCAATGTGACTCCTTCGGGTTGACATCTGGATTATTGAAATGCAAGATGTCACCAGGTATGAAATCATACCCATATTTTTGAGTTAGCTTTAGATCGTTATCAAATTGCCAATCCATTAAGTAAAGCCCGTTAAAGAGTAGATCAAACCTTGTGCTCCCAATCGAATATAGGGTAGCAAGATATAAGACAATCGCGATTCCTGTTGAACAATCAAAGGCATATTGGGCTCCATTTTTTAAAACATCAAGAATGGCGACGCTGGGCCTTACATTTGGCTTCAAGAGAAAGCCACCATTACTTAGACGATCCCAATACCTTTTATTGCAAAAGGCATACGTAAAGGTTGTAAACTGTACCTTACTTTTATTAAGCTCTCGGGCAGCTTGAAGCGTCTTGGTTCGAAACAGCAGCTCAAATTTGAATTGACTTAAAGTTTGATATTGATAAATTTCCTTATATTTCTCCATTTTAGTAACGATGTCTTTCTGTTCTTTCGTTGTAAGGGTATGACTAAGATCATCCACATGAATCGTTTGCTGATTTATTTTAATCATTTTCCCACCTGCTTCCCTAATCCACTCCTTCTAAAAAAATATGAAACTTTTAAACTAATAGTTCCAATTATCTGCTAGTTTTTTATTTTTCATAAATCTAACGTACATTAAGAAGAAGACGATTGCGCTGATGAATCTTAGGATGGATATGATGATCATTGATTTTTGTATGCTGGTTACTTCGAGAAGCCAAATGCCGATTTGCGGCGCGATGAAGGCAACAAAGGATAATAGAACATTATAGGTTGTGATGCAATACGTTCTTTTTTCCTTTGGAGATTGCTCCAACAACAGGTTGAACAATAGCAGCATGGTACCTGAAAGAAAGAACCCAGAAGTCATCGAGACAAAGGTTAAATAGATTAGATTAGTGGACAATACGGTCAAAAACGGTGCAGTTGCCATTCCAGCAGCAACCCAAACGAGCACTAAGGTATTGGATTTTTGTTCCGCCCATCTTTTCCATAATGGGAAGGTAAATATCTGCACTAATTGATTCGCTACTGAAAATATACTAATCCACAGAATCGTTGCATGAGCATATTTCACATTATAAATATTAAATAATCCCCATGCCATTTGCCATGAGAAATTAAAACATAAGGCAGTGATCAGAAACCATTTGTATCCGTTATCCTTAAAAATCGACCAATCCATTGACGCATTCTTTTGCTCCTGCTCCTGCTTCTTGTTCGTCTTCGGTTGTACCGTTTCCTTGTGCCTCATTAAGAAAAATACTTCTAATAACCCAAATAGAAAGGCCATAAGAAAAAAAACCTGGTAGGCGACCGCATGGTTGGTTTGGTTTTTCATAACGATCCCAATGATCAAAGTTGTGATCATGCCTACAATGGTTAACAGTCGATTTCTATCACTGAAAAACGCTCCTCTTCGGTCTTCGTTTATCATTCCACTAATAAGCGTTTGCCAGCCGATATTTGATATCGTTCCGGGTACATTCATTAAAGCCACTATGATCAAAAACGCCCATGCTTGATAATCCGAACGAATAAAAAGGACTCCAGCTAAAAAAACAAATAAGATTCTTGCCCATAAAACGGACATGGCAACGGTCTTTTTTTGCTGTTCTAAACGATTCAACATGATAGCAGCTGGAATTGTCATAATCAGTGCAACTAATGGCGGAAGCGAGCTGATCAAACCGACTTGATAGTTGCTTGCGCCTAGAATGGAAATAGCGAAAATAGGAAAAAAATTACTGGCAAGGTTCACAGCAATGGTAGACACCATCCCATGATAGATACTTACTTTTTCGTTGTATGTGCGCATGTTCATCCACCATCTTCATAAAAATTCTATAGCTATTATACAACAAGAATACTTGACTTTTTCAAAAATATTTTAAAATAACTAACCAATGGATCATTTATGAAAGTGTTTTGTGATACCTTTAGAAATATTTCGTTTTGATTGTAGTATTTATGCCTATTAAAGGTAAAAAGACAATAGTATTTCTACAATATTTTTACAAAAGAAATAATAAATTCCTTAGATATATTTGCATTATCCAGGACCATCTGTTATAGTTAAGGAGAATTATTTTTGTTAGTCGGTAAGCATGAAAAAAGGTATACTGCTTTTCGTCTTGATGATCACTGAGCAAGGATAGTAACACTTTGTGTGCAAAGCACACAGCAGGAGGAAACAAAATGGAACAAGGTAAAGTAAAATGGTTTAACGCAGAAAAAGGTTTCGGATTTATCGAACGTGAAGGTGGAGAAGACGTATTCGTTCATTTCTCAGCTATCCAAGGCGAAGGTTTTAAATCTTTAGACGAAGGTCAAGCAGTTACTTTTGACGTTGAGCAAGGTCAACGTGGAGCTCAAGCAGCTAACGTGCGTAAAGCATAATCTAAACCACATAAATGTGAATGAAAAGGCTCTCTAGTAGAGCCTTTTTTAATTTCGAAAATATATACACGCAACTACATAAAAAGAATCGCGGGGAGAAGAGGAAAAACTCTTTCCCCTTTTTTATTGGCATGAGTTGAAATATAATGAAATCACATACATAGTGGAAGGAAGTGTTAGGATGATCATCCAGCGTCCTCAATTAGAGCAGTCCGAATTGACGAAGTATATTCCGCCCAAAGGTGAATATGAAACCTTTCGTGATATGGACCATTACAAGGAGAAACTCAAGGAATGGGGTTTATCCTCAGCGAGAGAAGCAAAAAAAGAATTCTGGTACAAGGATCGAAACTATCAGCGCCAAGTAACTATTAAAGGGTATGAAACTTACGGGAGCGCATTGGATATTAACACGCTTGTGATAGAATTCCAAGACGGAAATCTCACCTGTATCCATCCAGCCTATTTAAAAGAAATGCAGCAATCGAGCTTTGGAAAAGAAAGCTTGTTAACATTTGATGAAAAAGAAACGGTTGCACCTGAACTTGTGACTGTGGATGAAAGTGAACCAATAATTGCAGAGGTCATCTCAGAACAAGTCGAAAAACCTGATAAAAAGGAAGCTGCTAAAGCACCAAAAGCAAAGGAACCGAAACCTAAAAAGGAGAAGGCTCCAAAACTCGAACTTCCAGTGGACAAGGTCCATTTTACTTCCAATGTAAAACAGTTCGCGCTCGTTTACAATCCGTTTAATGAGGAAAATGATGAAGTTGTTGTCTTAGAAAATGTTCAGATTGTCCACGAGGAAAATCCACTAGAAATCGGTCTAGCCTGGTGTAGCCATAGCAAGACACTCAAAAAGTTTGAATTGGCAATAGGGGATTCACTTGAATTCGATGGTAAAGTTGCTGCTAAGAAACTTGGAAAAGGAAAAGATGTAGACGAAGAATTCCTGGTAGATGTCCCGGTCTTGTATAAAATTAATAACCCATCAAAAATAGTTAAGGAATAGGACGCTCTCACAGAGGTCCTATTTTTGTTATATCCGCCGTGTTGATTTAAGGAAAATAAATCTCCAATCGATTAATTTTATGGAGTTAAGACGAAATCCCAAGGAAAAAGGCACAGTACAAAGAAAATATAGATTGTATCCGTTTACATTGAATTTCACAAATTTGTCACAATCCTATATACTATGTTTTGTTAACAACGGACCCGACTTTCATGAGAGTTGAAAGTCACTAAGAAAAGCGGAAGCGAATGTGTACTGACGCTGAACAATTAAAAAACAAAGGGAGAGGTGCAAATTTTGGATCTAAATAAAATTAAATATTCATGGTTTGGAAATACAAAGGGCGATATATTAGCAGGTATTGTGGTAGCACTTGCATTAGTTCCAGAGGCTATTTCTTTTTCCATTATTGCCGGTGTTGACCCAATGGTCGGATTGTATGCTTCTTTTTGTATTGCAATGACAATCGCGTTTGTTGGTGGAAGGCCGGGGATGATTTCTGCGGCAACGGGTGCCACTGCCTTACTAATGGTGACGTTGGTTAAAGACCACGGATTGCAATATTTACTGGCTGCAACGATTCTAACGGGTGTTTTACAAATCATTATGGGAGCTTTAAAGTTAGGGAGATTGATGAAATTTGTTCCCAGGTCCGTAATGACCGGGTTTGTTAATGCACTAGCGATTCTTATTTTTGCCGCTCAATTACCGCATTTCGTCGGGGAGTCATGGCAAATGTATGCCATGGTCGCACTTGCGCTCGCGATTATTTATATCTTACCTCGTTTTACGAAGGCTGTCCCTTCAGCGTTGGTTGCGATTATTGTAGTAACAACGATTGCTATTTTTACGGGCACTGATGTTCGGACCGTCGGAGATATGGGAGAATTAACATCCAAATTACCTGTTTTTTTGATTCCGGACATTCCATTCAACTTTGAAACACTTCAGATCATTTTTCCCTATTCATTATCCATCGCGATTGTAGGGTTGGTTGAATCACTTCTTACGGCAACGATTGTCGACGATCTGACAGATACAGAGAGTGACAAGAACAGGGAAGCCGTTGGACAAGGTATTGCGAACATTGTTTCAGCATTCTTTGGCGGAATGGCTGGATGTGCAATGATTGGTCAGTCTGGTATTAACATCAAATCTGGCGGCAGGGGCAGATTATCCACTTTTGTCGCAGGTGCGTTTTTATTAATCTTGATTGTTTCGTTAAGAGGATTCCTTGTGCAAATTCCAATGGCCGCACTTGTTGGTGTGATGATTATGGTTTCGATTGGAACTTTTGATTGGTCTTGCCTAAAGTCATTCAAAAAGGTGCCAATTACCGATACTATTGTGATGGTTGTGACAGTTGTTACAGTAATACAGACTCATGACTTGTCTAAAGGGGTTTTAGCCGGAATCATTTTAAGTGCGATATTCTTTGCTTCAAAGATCTCAAAAGTGAAAATATCAAGTCTTTCAGCTAAGGGATCAAATAAAAAAATATATCATGTTTCAGGGCAACTTTTCTTTGCTTCAGTAACTGACTTTGTAAACAGTTTTGATTATAAAGAAAACGTTAGTGAAATTGACCTAGACCTATCCAATGCCCACCTTTGGGATGATTCTGCGATTGGTGCGATTGATAAAGTAGTCATCAAGTACCATCAAAATGGAGTTAAGGTAAACTTAATAGGATTAAACTCTGAAAGCAATAAACTGATTGACAAACTTGCCGTTCACAACAAACCGGGTGGACTTGGAAAAGTGGTTGGCCACTAAATAAATGAACGCTGGATAAATAAAATCCAGCGTTTTTTGCGTATTCAAATGATTAAAATAGGTAAAATACAAACCCGGATATAGTTGACATGGCAAATACAGATAAGACAAAGGTAAAAACCAGCTGTTTTTTAAAGATTGATTTTAATAGGACCACTTCTGGCAAACTAGCACCTGCTGAACTAATGATCATTGCCATGACAGGGCCTAATGCCATTCCTTTGGCAATGAGAATTTGCGAAATCGGAATCATGCTCGAAAGCCGGATATATAAAGGGATTCCAATAATTGCGGCAATTGGAATCAGCCACCAATGTTCTTCGCCAAACACACTTGAAATCCATTCTGTTGGAACTAAGCCGTGAATGACAGCGCCGATGGCAGCACCAATGATTAAATATGGATATACACTCTTCATTAAATCGAGTGTTTCTTTTAATGCCAATTTCACATTGAATTTCTGATTTTGGCTTTCGTAACCTGTCATAACCACATTTTTTACAGATTTTTCAAACCCTAACTTTTCAAGTATAAAACCAATTACGATTGAAAATATTGTGGTTAAAACCGTGTAAATAGCAGTAACTTTCCAACCTAGGACAACTCCCATAAGGGTCAATATCGTGGGGTCAAGGACAGGGGAAGCAAACAGAAATATCATGACGATCCCAAAAGGCATTTTCTTTTTTAACATATTTACGACAACCGGTATCGTCGAACAGGAACAGAAGGGTGTAATAAACGCAAAGACAATTGCTGCGAAGGCGGCAAGCAGTTTATTTTTCCCGGCCAACTTTTTTTCGATTTTCTCATAGGGAATAAAGCCCTGCAGTAGACTAATTAAGAAGGAGATGACGATAAACAGTACCGTTAACTCCAGTGCAATCGATAAAAAACTTTTAAGAGTGTCATTCCACATAGTAATTCCTCCCTTTAATCAAAAAAAATTGATATATTAATCAAAAAAAAATTGATTTATATTTTAAAAAAATAATCAGCTAGTTGGTTTGAATAAGCAACAAAGTTCATGGGACAATAGATGATTTAGTTCATCTTGATTCAACTGGTAGTAACTCCAGGTACCCCTTGTTTCTTTTGAAATAATGTTTGCATCTAACAAGATCTTTAAATGATAGGACAGTTTTGATTGTGTCATATCAACGATTGGTGCGAGGTCACAAACACACATTGAGCCATTTTGAGTTAAAATATTCATGATTTGCAGTCTCTTTTTATCTGCAATCGCTTTAAATTTTAGTTCGTATTTTTCAAATACTTTATCCAAAGATATATCCTGTAATTGAATCTCCTTTTCCATTTTTTCACCTTCCTTATTAATCAAATAATTTTGATACATTTATCATATGGTCAATTTTATTATATGTCAATGTTTTTAATCAAAAAAATTTGATTTAGAAAAAACTTCAGATGGCTCCTGAAAACTGTAAAATCATATATCAATTTTTTTTGATAAAGTGGTTGCAAATGGAAAAAATCGCTAATATACTTTAATTATACATCAAAAAAAGTTGATTTATGAGATAGAATTTTAAAGGAGATGGGGAAAATGAATTTTTTCAAAAAACTCTCTGGTAAATCAGCCTCCAAATCTTCAAGTTGCTGTAATGTGGAGATTAAAGAAGTAACTGAAGCTAAAGAGGGACCTGCTCATACAAACGAAAACTGCTGCACAAATTCAGGAGAATAGAAATCATCTTGCTGCTAAGACCAACGATTCTAAGGTTCTCCCATTTAATTGAGGAATAATAACCCAATATAGAGTATAATGAAGTTTCGGATTTTTATTTCTCAAGGAGAACCTGTATATGAATCAAACCTATACGTTAAAGGAAAAGACAATGCAAATTTTTATTTTGTTGATTCCAATCTTAATTACACAGCTTGGCATGTTTTCAATGGTGTTTTTTAATACGATTATGTCAGGGAAGTACCATTCCACCGCTTTAGCCGGAGTAGCGATTGGGTCCTCGATTTGGAGTCCGATTTTTACGGGGATTAGTGGAATTCTGCTTGCGGTTTCACCAATTGCCGCTCAACGCTTTGGTGAAAAGAAGAGCAACGAAGTAGCATCAGTGGTGAAGCATGGAATGTATCTTTCCATTTTAATTGCACTAGTGGTCATCATCCTGGGGTTCTTTTTGTTAGACCCGATTCTAGATTTAATGAAACTTGATTCCGGTGTGCATAACACTGCCTTTCATTATCTAGTCGGACTCAGCTTTGGAATTCTTCCGCTATTTATTTTTAATGTACTTAGATCATTTATTTATGCACTTGGTAAAACTAGGGTTATTATGATTATCATGCTTTTGTCGTTACCGTTCAATTTCTTTTTGAACTATGTGCTCATTTTTGGAAACTTGGGTTTCCCAGAGCTTGGTGGTGCAGGGGCAGGGTATGCAACATCGATTACGTATTGGGGGATTATGGGGATGACGGTGTTTATTGTTAAAACCCAAGAACCTTTCTCCACGTACTCCGTTTTTGCTGATTTAAAAGAATTTTCTTGGGATAAATGTAAAGAGATATTAAAGATTGGCGTGCCGATGGGACTCTCTACATTCTTTGAAACTAGTATGTTTGCGGTGGTTACCATCTTACTAAGTAAATTTAATGTCTCTACGATTGCTGCCTATCAATCTGCCTTAAATATTGTTTCTTTTCTTTACATGATTCCGATTAGTATTTCGACGGCACAAACGGTCCTAGTCGGGTATGAAGTTGGGGCCAGGCGCTACAAAGATGCGAAACAGTATAGCTGGTTAGGAGTTTATCTTGCCATCTTGATTGCCGTTGTGACTGGAGTATTAGTAGTGATTTTTCGCTATCAAGTTGCCGGTTTTTACTCGAATGAAATAGCCGTCATTAATTTAACCGCCAATTTCTTAATCTTTGCTCTGTTTTTCCAAATTTGTGATGCCATCCAGGCAACTGCACAAGCTGCCTTAAGAGGATATAAGGACGTCAACCTTGCCTTTATCATGACACTCATAGCCTATTGGCTCATCTGTCTTCCATCAGGATATCTACTCGCACATTATACGAGTTTAGGAGCAAGAGGCTACTGGATCGGACTAACCATCGGCCTGCTCGCAGCCGGAATAGCCCTATCCATCAGACTCATCTACATCCAAAAGCGGAAATTCGTCAGTAGATCAGTCTAATGGTCTCATTTATTGGAGTTCTTTATAGGTTTCTTTTTTAGTTTCTTTTTTTGGTGTCTTTATTTGGTGTCAGGCACCACGAAAAGACAGTATTTGGATTTTGTCCGTATGGAATGGACACTTTGATATTGCTGGAAACAAAAGGGTTACGTAGATTAGCTACGTGCCCTTTTTTGTTCATTTTCACATTTTAGGGTCACGTAGAGCACGTCTACGTGACCGTAATTGTATAATTACACCGATTAGGGTCACGTAGAGCACGTCTACGTGACCGTAATTGTATAATTACACCGATTAGGGTCACGTAGAGCACGTCTACGTGCCCGTAATTGTATAATTACACCGATTAAGGTCACGTAGAGCACGTCTACATGCCCGTAATTGTATAATTACACCGATTAGGGTCACGTAGAGCATGTCTACGTGCCCGTACTTGTATAACTACACCGATTAAGGTCACGTAGAGCACGACTACATGCCCGTATTTGTATTACTTCACCAATTAGAGTCACGTAGAAAATTTAATAAATAATTGGCTTACTGAATCTTCCAATGGTAAAATATAGATGATGGTATGTTTCAAATCTGCAGGTGAGGTGACCCTTTATGGGAAGGGAAGTACACTTTAAAGAGGAAGAATTCGTACTGAAGTTAACTGGGCTTTTAAGCATTTTTGCATTAAAGTGGCAGTTGAAAATTCCTTACAAAGCGATAAAAAGTGTTTATATTGATGACTTTGATCCTCCAATGTGGATGCTCCGCATGCCTGGAACCGCCATTGCACCACTCAACATTTACGAAGGCAGCTTTAAGTTTGGTAATGAATGGTACTTCCTTTCATGTGAACATAAGGTACCACTTATCCATTTTGAATTAGAAAATTTCGGAAAGTATAAATATGTCATTTTTGAAATTGAAAACCCACGAGCTGTAATGATTGAATTAAGAAAGAAATTAAGACATTTGGAAGAGTGAATAATACGCATAAAAAAGGAAAAAAATGTAATGATGATTGCGTCATTACATTTTTTTTCTTTTTCCTTTACGTTTTTTAACTAATCTACTAATAATATAAATACCGCCAATTAGAGAAAATAAATTTAATGGATCCCCAAGGTTAATATTCAAAGTGAAGTTATTAGTTACCCTGACATCATTTTTATTGTTATTCGAACCTGGTTGATTATTAATTTCCTTCAATTCCTTCACTAAAAATCACCCCTCTAATAAATATAGTATAATTATATTCACAAAAAATTCCAACTTTAAAAGGCTAGGTGTGAATACACTAGTAATCTACAAAAATAATGACGCCATTCTATTAAGAATGGCGTCTGAAAAGATTAATATAATTTTTTTAAGTTAAATAGTTTAGAGAATAAAGTTTGATTTTTATCAGTTACCTTTAATTCTTCCATGATTAATTTTTCTTGATTGGTTGTAATCCAATTCTGTAATTCTTGTTTATCTTTACAAAGCGTATAATATGTTTCCCCACCTTTACCAAGTGCGTTGACAACATATCTACAAGTGTTCGCCATAATGTCCACCTTTAAAAATAAATTATTGTTTTCTATATGGATTATATCAGGCTTATAAAAATAGTCCATCATTATTTTTCAGCAAAAATCAGCAAATAAGGCCGTTTACATCGAATGTAATATCTAATTTCGATTATTGAGTGGAAATTGTGTATAATACATTCATAATAGTGATTGGTTTAAATGGAGTTGAAGATATGATTACAATAGCGGATATAGCAAAACTGTCGGGTGTTGCAAAGAGTACGGTTTCTCGTTACTTAAACGGGGGATCTGTGGGTGAAAAAACTAGTAAAAAAATTGAAAGTGTCATTAAAGAAACGGGATATACACCTAATAAATTTGCCCAAAGCCTAAAAGCCAAGAAGACAAATATTATTGGCACGATTGTCCCAAGATTAGATTCATTCGCCACATCTCAAACACTGATTGGGATGGATGACCAGCTAAGGGAACAAGGATATCAATTAGTAATATCCAACTCTAGTCAGGATCTCGATCGAGAAATTGAAAACATATATAGTTTGGCCAAACAAAAGGTAGCAGGAATAATTCTTCTTGCAACCGAAATCACCGAAAGGCATATTGAAGCCTTTGATAATATTCAGGTTCCCATCATATTAGTGGGGCAGGAGCATTCTGATTTTCACAGCGTTATCCACGATGATTATCAAGCTGCATACGTGTTAGGCCAATATATTCTGGAAAAAGGACATAGAAGAATTGCTTACTTGGGTGTTACAGAAAGGGATATAGCTGTTGGTGTCAAACGAAAAGCCGGGTTCATGAAGGCAGTTTCAGAACAACCTGGGTGTGAAGTTCAGTATTTTGAAACAAGCTTTAAAATTGAAGATGCAATCAAAAATGTCCCCAATATTATTAAAAGCTTCCATCCTACTATTATTGCTTGTGCAACCGATAATATCGCTTTAGGTGCTTTAAAAGCAGCAAATATGGAGGGGCTAACGGTGCCTGACCAGCTTTCCATTACTGGATTTGGCGGCTATGATATCACGAAAATCACATTTCCAGGCATCACAACAGCTAAATTTTTCTATAAAGAGGCAGGACATGTAGCCGCAATGAATATAGTTAAATTGGTTAATGAGGAACAAATAGAAAAAACAACACTTTCAAAATTTCAAATAATGGAGCAAGAAAGCGTTGACAAGGTAATCTATTAGTCTTATAATCTAGATGAAACCGGTTCCAATATAATATATTTATTTTTGGAACCGGTTCCTACGAAAACATCTTGGAACTCGTTTCTTTAATTGATTTTTTTTAAATAATTTCGGAACCGGTTCCACAAAATAACTGATAGGATAGGGTGATTGTTGATGAATTATAAAAAGATTGCTGAAGAGATACTTGATGCAATTGGTGGCAAGGAAAATGTATCGGCAGCAGCACACTGTGCAACAAGATTAAGAATGGTTTTAAACGAAGATGAAAACATTGATAAAGCTAAATTAGAAGAAATGGATGTAGTTAAAGGTACTTTTTCTACGGGTGGTCAATTCCAAATTATTCTGGGGTCAGGAACAGTAAATGAAGTATACAAGGAACTCGCTAAACTAACAGGATTTTCTGAAATGTCTACTAAGGAAGTTTCCAAAGCAGGATCAAAGAAGTTAAATCCTATTCAACAATTTGTCAAAATGCTTTCGGATATCTTTGTTCCGATTATTCCAGCTATCGTTGCCGGCGGTTTATTAATGGGAATCAATAATCTCTTAACTGCTAAGGATTTCTTTATTGCAGGAAAATCATTAATCGAAGCTTATCCAAATATCGCCGATTTGGCGGGACTTATTAATACGTTTGCTAATGCAGCCTTTGTATTTTTGCCTATATTAATTGGCTTCTCCGCAACACAGCGGTTTGGTGGTAATCCATATCTTGGTGCTGCACTTGGAATGCTCATGGTCCATCCCGACTTATTAAATGGTTACGGGTATGCTGATGCGGTAGCTAAAGGGGAAGTTCCAATTTGGAAGATTTTTAACTTTGAAATCGAAAAGGTAGGTTATCAGGGATCTGTCCTTCCTGTACTAGTTTCATCCTTTGTTTTAGCAAAAATTGAAACATTTTTACGAAGAAGAGTCCCTTCTTTCCTTGATAACTTAGTTACACCATTATTATCTATTTTCATCACAGGAATTCTTACGTTCACATTAATCGGACCGATTACTCGTGGAGCGGGTAATCTCTTGACAGACGGTTTAGTTTGGTTATATGACACAACTGGCTTTATCGGCGGAATTTTATTTGGTCTTGTTTATGCTCCAATTGTTATCACTGGAATGCACCACAGCTTTATCGCGATTGAAACGCAGCTTTTGGCTGATATTGCAAAAACTGGCGGTTCATTCATTTTTCCAATCGCAGCCATGTCCAACGTGGGTCAAGGAGCGGCAACGCTGGCAGTCCTTACATTGACTAAGGATGCGAAAGTAAAAGGAGTAGCTTCTGCTGCAGGTATTTCAGCACTTCTTGGTATTACCGAACCAGCCATGTTCGGGGTTAACCTTAAGTTAAAATATCCGTTTATTGGTGCAATCGTCGGTTCTGCCGTAGGTTCCGGCTTTGTTACTTTGTTTAAAGTGAAAGCTATTGCCATGGGGGCTGCTGGTTTACCTGGAATCATTTCTATTAAACCAGGAACAATTACTTTCTATATTATCGGCATGGCACTTTCTTTTGCTGCGGCTTTCCTTGTTACTATTATTCTCGGGAAACGCGATGCGAAAAAGCAAGTAGCAGCCAACTAGAGATCTATAAAATCGGAAAGGGAATCATTAATGATTCTCTTCCATTTATTTAAGGAGTAGAAACATTATGGAGTGGACTAAAGAGAAAAGATACCGCCGAATTGAAAATGAAAGCCCTGAAGCAATGCAGGAATTAATGAAAAAGGTAAATGTTTGCCCTTGGAGGCAATCGTTTCATATACAGCCTAATACCGGTTTACTAAATGATCCAAATGGCTTTGCTTTTTATAATGGTTACTATCATTTATTTTATCAATGGTTTCCATTAGGACCTGTCCATGGGTTGAAATATTGGTACCATGTGAAATCAAAGGATCTAGTGCATTGGGAAGACGAAGGAATAGGCATTGCACCGGGGGATTTTTTCGATAGCCATGGAGCATATTCAGGCAGTGCAATTGAACAGGATGGAAATTTATATTTAATGTATACAGGGAATACACGCGATGAAAATTGGAAAAGGCATCCATATCAATGTTTGGCTGTTATGAATGAACAAGGTGATATTGAAAAAGAGAACCTGCCAGTAATCTCAACTGTTCCAAGTGGTTATACCGACCATTTTCGTGACCCAAAGGTGTGGAAGTCTGAGGATGGCCAATTTTATACGGTTATTGGTGCACAACGTGATAATTTAACCGGTACTGCTGTCCTTTATCGTTCGTCCAATTTAAAACAATGGAACTTTGAAGGGGAATTAGAAACGGAGCTAAAGAATTTTGGTTACATGTGGGAATGCCCGGATTATTTTGAACTCGGCCATCAAGGCATTTTTGTATTTTCTCCTCAAGGGCTCGAACCCCATGGCGATGATTTCCACAATATTTATCAATCGGGGTATATTTTGGGAAAGAAACTAAACCTGCCGAATAGAAATTTTGTCCACGGTGATTTTCGTGAGCTTGACCGCGGCTTTGATTTTTATGCCCCGCAAACGACACTTGGACCGGATGGGAGAAGAATTCTCATTGGCTGGATGGGGTTACCGGAAATAGAATATCCAACGGATCCTAACGGCTGGGCTCATTGTTTAACAATTCCTCGCGAACTAAAGGTGAAAAATGATAAATTAATCCAACAGCCAATAGAAGAAATGAAACTGCTTCGTAAAGTTGAGAAAAAAATTACGGCCTTTATTGAGAATGATGTGAAAAGTTACCCAAGTATTAATGGCACAACCTTTGAATTGTATTGTGAAATGTCTGATATTTTTGCAGAAGAATGTGGAATTGAGTTTCGGGCGAATGATACGAAAAAAACCGTAATTAAATATCATCTTGCCGAACAAAAGGTGATTTTGGATCGCAGTTATTCTGGTACGGAGGTTGGAACTGCTTACGGGACAACAAGAGCATGTCAACTTAATAGCAAAAAGATTTCGATTCATATGTTCGTAGATACCTCTTCTGTTGAGATATTTATAAATGATGGGGATGAAGTCTTTACAGCACGGATTTTCCCAGAGTCAGATTGCGACCAAATTAGGTTCTTTGCGTCAAAAGGCAGTGCTATGTTCAATATAAAGAAATGGGATTATTGAAGAAGTAGGTGTGAATCCTAATTATTAAAGGGGCGTTTTCAAAGTTTTTCTTTTGATTTCTAAAATGGTCAAGTTTATATTAAATTCCAACAACATAAAGTAACTTTAACAAAAGAAAATTTATTGCCCCCGTAACGTTTCATCCCTCTCGAAACGTTTAAAGGGTAGAGAGTGCAAAAGGAGTGAAAACATGTCACACAAACTTAGAGAAGCTAACTTAGCAAGGTCACAGAACGAAGATAGGCTCGAAAATGACTTTTGGATCGAAAATTATCCAAAACTTCTGCGATATTGTCACTTTCTTGCCCGCAATCGATGGGATGGAGACGAAATCGCACAGGAAACCTATATTAAGGCCTTAAAATATGGCAATCACTCGCAAAAGCTTACCACTGCATTGCTAAATAAGATTGCCTATAATCATTGGATTGATATGCTTCGAAAAAGAAAAAATGAAACGGTTGAGGCGGATCCCGATTTTTCCACTCATTCTTTAACAAATCAACTTGATAACACAAGGGAATCGGTTGATATACTCCTGAAGAACTTCACCCCAAACCAAGCTATCATTTTTTTGTTAAAAGAGGGATTTCAATATCAGCTCAAGGAAATCGCAACAATTTTAAATTCTACAGAAATGGCTGTGAAGTCCAATCTTCATCGAGCGAAAAAGCGGCTGGAAAAAGCAATCGATGAAGGGCAAGTTCAGTCAGTTGACTTGTTTTGGGAGGAGGAAGAAAGGGAGCAGCTTTCGGACTTATTTTATGAAGCTTTGAAAAATCAGGACCCAACCATTCTCATTCAATCGATTCCTTCACGAACAAGTGTTAATGACGTTCCTAAGTTGGTTACGGGTAAATTACGATCCAAACCTAACTACTCTCCTTCAAGCACTCTCTGTATGGCTGCATAGCCAAATTGCTATTAAGGAGGGGTCGGAATGAGTACCATTCCATATGTAATCGAACAATCTAATCGTGGAGAACGTTCTTATGATATCTATTCACGACTGTTAAAGGATCGAATTATTATCATTGGTGATGAAATAAATGAACACACGGCCAATAGTGTAGTCGCCCAATTATTATTTTTAGCAGCAGACGCACCAGATAAAGAAATTTCGCTCTATATCAACAGCCCAGGGGGTTTGACGACAGCTGGTTTTGCCATTTTTGACACGATGCAATACATTAAGCCAGATGTCAGGACAATATGCACAGGGATGGCCGCATCATTTGGCGCGATGTTACTTCTTGCTGGGAAAAAGGGAAAACGGTACGCACTGCCAAATAGTGAAATAATGATTCATCAGCCGTTAGGTGGAGCAAAAGGGCAGGCAACGGAAATTGAAATTTCCGCACGAAGAATCTTAAAGCTAAGAGAGCACATCAATAAAATTATTTCGGAACGGACCGGCCAACCGCTTGAAAAGGTGGCAAAGGATACGGATCGAGATTACTTTATGAGCGCCGAGGAAGCGAAAGAGTATGGAATAATCGATGAGATTCTCTACCCAAAATGAGTTTAATGGAAGAGATATAGTGTATTAAAAAAATGCGACCGATAGAAGCTGTACTAGTCTACACTTATTCAAGGGGTGCGCATTTGACATTATAGAGAATCAAATTAGCAGGTTACTTGTGTCGGGTCAAGTTCAAAATCAAGTTGGGTACAATCGTTGAAGAAAGCTGCCATTGGCAGCTTTTTTGATTGGATATGGAAATATTGAAAAAATATACTAGAACTATTCCTGCTAATAGTTTAATATATTTTCCAATATAGAAACTAGGGGGATTTTCTATGGATATAAAAATAGATGATTTAACGGGAGCAGAAGTGGCTGAATTGGTGGGGGAGCATCTTCACGGTATGACACTGAATTCCCCGCCGGAAAGTATCCATGCATTAAATCTTGAACAATTACGAAAACCAGAGATTACATTCTGGAGTGCATGGGAAGGCAATGAATTAGTTGGTTGTGGGGCACTTAAAGAACTTGATGGTCAACATGGAGAAATAAAATCCATGCGAACATCTTCCTCACATTTAAGAAAAGGTGTAGCAAAACAACTTCTGCAACACATAATTGAAGAAGCCAAACAGCGTGGCTATCACAGGCTGAGCTTGGAAACAGGATCAATGGATGCTTTTGAACCAGCAAGAAGACTATATGCAAGTTTCGGGTTCCAGTTTTGTATGCCTTTTGCGGATTACATGGACGACCCAAATAGTGTATTTATGACAATGGAATTATAATTAAGTTTGGGAGGGATATATGATGGAACACGAATTAAAAGAGGTCATCAAAAAGTGTGATATGGCAATTAAACAGGAAGATTTTGATATGCTGATGAATTACCATACCGATGATGCCATTCTTGTTGTAAAGCCTGGAATGATTGCACGCGGAAAAGAGGAAATCAAAAAAGCATTTATTGCGATTGCAAATTATTTCAATAACAGTGTTGTACCAACACAGGGGGAAATGATTATTCTAGAAGCTGGAGACACAGCATTAGTCATTTCCCAAACACTACTCGCTGCCGATAAAAAGGATTCAGAATATTCTATGGATAGAAAGGCGACCTATGTATTTATGAAAAATTTACAAGGTGATTGGCTTTGTGCAATCGATAACTCATATGGGACCGAATTGATCAATAATTAGACACCCGAGGACAAATAAAAAGAGTTGGTTACCTCTCATACTTGGGTAATCAACTCCTTTCTTATTCAAATCTAGCACAATTGTGCCGATATGGTCGACCGATCTTCTACGTTATTTTCAATGATTGCGTAGGCTGCATTTAATTGAAAAAAAGTATTAAAATTATTATTAGATTAAACTTTTTTGGGGGAATGAAATATGAGTGGAATTGCAAAAACGCCTGAACCACCGTACTACGCAGTGATTTTTGCTTCACAGAGAACTAAAGGTGACAGTGGTTATGGAAAAATGGCAGATAAAATGGTAGAGTTAGCTTCTCAGCAAAAAGGATTCTTAGGTGTGGAAAGTGCAAGGGATGAAGGGTTAGGAATTACAGTTTCATATTGGGATTCTTTAGAATCTATAAAGAACTGGAAGGAAAATTCTGCTCATAGAATAGCACAGGATAAAGGGAAAAAAGAATGGTACAAGAATTTTTCTCTTAGAGTATGCCGTGTAGAGAGACATAACTTTTTTGAAATGTGACTTTTGGCTGATTTTTGTATTAATTACCTTGATAAAATGGTGCTTTTCAGTGTAAAAAAAAAGAGGTGAATAATTCACCTCCCAGACTGTCGACAAATCCGAAAAACTTGGGGTTTGCCGGCAGTCATTTTTATGTCTTTGTTAAATTGTTTGTTGATTTGCGCTCCAGGCGCTTCGCTTTCCGAGGGCGTAGCGGGGAGCCTCCTCGGCGCTTAAGCGCCTGCGGGGTCTCCCCTGCTCCGTACTCCCGCAGGAGTCTTCGCGCCTTCCGCTCCAATCAACAAAGTTATAAAATCAATAATGACCTTTAACATAGCCTTTATTTAAAAATTAACTTAGAACCGTTTTGATTTTTTCAAAAGCCCAATCAATTTCTTCTTTCGTAATGGT